>NZ_JAUBQX010000071.1:0-29192 GCF_036701505.1 Microcoleus sp. Pol11C2 | reverse complement strand
CATCTTTTTATTGTCACAATCAAGTATTGCATATAATTGTATCCTAGTCTTGATAATGATTTAGGATTGCTATAGAGGTTTTGTAGCTTGTCCGATCGCATCTGATGTACCTCGTCCAAAGTTGTTGCCGTAAAGACCAAAAGGTCGCCCTTGTTCTGGATTGCGATCCGTAGAAATTGCACACCTCCGTTCCACCCCACGAATCAGAATCGGTGTAGGTTGTTCGCTCTCCACTGTCAATGGCTTAATGTTAGAATCTAGTAAAGCTTCTCGCAGTGAACTGAGTGAGGGATGTTCGGCTACCTGCATTTCATCTTGGGCAAATAGCGAACCACCATAAGCACAAAAAAGATCGTCATGAGCGAAATTGAGATACCACTCCATCTGAGTGCTATCTTGGGATGGCTCGTACTCAAAATATCCCTTTCGCTCAGAAAGCTCGGTCTGATGTTCGAGAGGAGAAAAATATTCTGGAAGTGGCATTGCATACCATCGGGAAAACGCTAATTGACCCCGATGAGCGCATCCAGGTGGACAACAAATGTCATAAACGAGCTTTTTATTAGGGTGGTAAAATTTTGGTGGGTGAGAATTCATCAGAGCTTGCGTATCAAATGTCTCCCTACATATCAAGCTATCTAAGAAGTCGTTCATTGCTCTCTCCCTTCCAACATTGAAACACTTTTTTCAAACGTTAACCGCCAAAGGCTTTGGATGTCAAGACCGACTAGCTCTTAGATACCCGACTTCTTGAATAAGTCGGGTATCAGGGGTATCAGGTTATTCTATTTTTTTAGGCAGGCTTACTTATTGCTGACTACTCAAATTTTAATCGCCCAACCACGGCGGTACATTCCATACAAAATTAACCACCAAAATAATACCGCAGTCACGGCAAACGCTAGAGAACCATTCAGCGGCCCCGCCCACGGCACAAACCAGTTTTCATAAATCAAAGTGTAGGTAGTAGGAGCATTCTCTCCAATGCCGATATGGGTTTTTAACAGGATTCTGGCGACAATACCGGAAGCAACAAATAGGAAAATTGCATTCAATCCCATGATTTCAAACGGCCTCCCCCATTTCCAATTCCGCACTTCTATTGTTTCGTAGCAAGCTGCTAGTAATAGCAACGCCCAACCAGCAGTAAAAACTACATAAGAACTTGTCCAGAGTTGTTTGTTGATCGGAAATAAAAATCCCCACAAACGGCCGATTACTAAGCAACTGAGGCCGCAGATTGCTAAGTTGATACTGGTGCGGGTTTTGATTTGCTGTACTCGCAGCCATTCTCCGGTAAAGTAGCCTGTGAGGACTGTGACAACTGCGGGTAAGGTACTCAACAATCCTTCGGGGTCAAAGGGGCCGCCTTTGTACAGGTATTGGCTACCGAGAATTAGCCGATCGACATATCCTCCTAAATTTCCTTCTGGCGTGAGTTCGCCGGCAGTGTACCCCCCTAAAGGCACTACGGTTAATGCAGCCCAATAGCCGAAAAGTACGGCAACAGCGAGCAGTTTTTGATTGCGGGGGGAAAGGTTGAGAATGGCGATCGCACTGATGAAATAAGCTAAGCCGATGCGCTGCAATACTCCCATGATGCGGATTTTACCGAAGTTTTCAAGCGGGGCGCTGTTGAGAAGTACGTCAAGGGCGATCGAAGATGTATTTAGCAGCAATCCTAATATAAATAGAATCGCGGCGCGGCGCGCAATTCGCCAGTAAATATTGGAAGAAGGAAGAAGGAAGAAGGAAGCAGGAATAGGTTTTTTATCGGATTCTGATTTTTCCTTTGTTTGTGTAATTTTTGAGGTTTCTATTCCTGTTTTTGGATAAGTTTGAATATATTTAGACAGCGAGAAAGACATCGCGCAGCCAACGATGAACAAGAAAAACGGAAATATTAAGTCTGTCGGGGTGCAGCCGTGCCATTCTGCGTGTTCTAGCGGTGGATACACCTGTTTCCAACTACCGGGGTTGTTGACTAGAATCATTGAGGCGATCGCAATTCCGCGAAAAACATCAAGGGATTTGAAGCGCATGGGGAAGAAGGGAGGAGGAACAGGGAAGAGGGAAGAAATAAAACTACTAATTACAATTATCAAGTTCCCATTAACTATTGGCTAAATTTCAATCCCTTCCAGAGTCATAATTACTGCATTTTTCATCAACATATCGCAGCGTTCTGCATAAAAAGATGCGGCCTTATCATACTTATTGATTTGTAAAACGCGCAGAAACATTTGCCTTGCTTGCGCGAATTGCTGCTGGTAGTGAAAAAAAATTCCCTGTTCAAAATAAGTTTGAGTTTGTGCTTTTAGTTCGATCATTGTCGGCGAGTCGCCATCGTAAATTTCAAATACAGCCACAGGTGTTTGTTTTCCTTTGACTTGAACGCGATCGAGAAATCGGCACTTGTAATGTTGAGGATCGTCTATCCGGCAAAGGGTTTGGACGCTAGCTACAATAGCCACCCCATAAAGCTTTGTCAATCCTTCCACGCGGGAAGCTAAATTAACGGCATCCGAAATCACCGTACTTTCCATTCGTTCCGCTTCGCCAATCGTACCTAACATTAAAGTCCCCGTATGCAAGCCAATCCCTATCGAAATAGGTTGATAGCCACTGTTTTGCCTGTGTTTGTTATAAATTTTCACTTGCTGCTGCATCTCAATTGCTGCTTGCACAGCATCTTCAGCCCTGTTAGGAAACAAAGCCATAATCCCGTCACCAATGTATTTATCTATGAAACCGTTGTACTGGCGGATAACTGGGCCCACTCGGCTTAAGTAAGAGTTAAGAAATTCAAAGTTTTCTCGGGGAGACATACTTTCGGACAGACTTGTAAATGAGCGAATATCGGCAAACATAATCGTCATTTCTGCTTGTACAGAGTCTCCCAGTCTGGCATCAACGATGCTTTCTCTTTTGAGAAATTTCAAAAATTCACGGGGTACAAAACGAGCTGATGCAAGGGCAATTTTTTCTAGTTCGCTTTTACTGGACTCGATTTGATTGAGCGATCTAAATGCTCTCAGTGCGGTGACTACTGTGGTAAATAATTTTTTGTTAGTAAGTTCTGTTTTGGTTTTGTAATCATTGATATCATAGCTGACAATTACTACATCTTCTGGTACTTGCCCGGGCTGTCCAGTGCGTAAAATAATCCGCACTACTTGATTATTTAAAATATCGCGGATGTATTTAACTACTTCCAAGCCTGCTTCGTCTGTTTCCATAACTACATCGAGTAAAATCAAGGCTATGTCGTAGTTATTTTGGATTATTTCTTTAGCTTCTTTTCCTGAGTAAGCGCTGATAAAGGTTATACTTTTTCCTTCAAATTTAAAATCGTTTAACGCTAGTTTAGTAATATTGTGAATTTCTATTTCATCATCTACAATTAATATTTTCCAACTTTCTTCTAGGGGTTTTTGTTCCGCCTCGTCTTCCTCGGCAAATATTAATTCATCGTCGCCCGCCGCGATTAATTCGTCATCGCCTGGAGCCAACAGGTTTTTACTAGCTTCTGACATATATCTTTCTCCTATATAAAACTTATATCCATGTTGGCGGTCTCATAACTAATTGCTCATTTTAGCGGGAAATTCAATCATAAATTTTGTGCCTTTATTTACTTGACTTGTGCAGTTAATTGTGCCTTTTAATTTTTGAGTAACAAGGTTATAAATAATGTGCAGTCCCAATCCCGTGCCTCCTTGACCTCTTTTGGTGGTAAAAAATGGTTCAAAAATTTTACTGAGATTTTCTGGGTCAATTCCTTTGCCGTTATCTGCATATTCAAATATTAGCCGATCGCCCTCTAGTTTGAAATCAAAAGCCAGAACTCCTTCGTCTTCTCCATCGTAGGCGTGAATAAGGGAATTCAACACCAGATTTGTCACAATTTGACACACTACGCCGGGGTAACTGTCCACTACAATATTTTCATCACACTTAATATTTATTTTGTGCTTAGTTCTTTTTAGTTTGGCTGTTAAGGATGTCAAAATTTCCTCTAGATAGTTTTTAACATTAAACGTGCGTTTTAACTCGCTCGACTGATCTACAGCTACTTCTTTAAAACTGTGAATCAAGTCGGCTGCCCGCGTGAGGTTAGATAAGATCATATTACTGCTTTGCACGGCAGTATCCAGAAACTTTTCTAACTCGGAACGTTTTATTTGGCCGTTACTGTAAACCTCAAAAAACTTTGTGGCTTTTTCAGCAAGGAGGGAGGCGGCGGTGATACCGATGCCGATGGGAGTATTGATTTCGTGGGCAACACCTGCAACCAACCCTCCGAGGGCAGCCATTTTTTCCGATTCTACCAGTTTATTTTGAGCTGATTTTAAGTCTTCTAAAGTTTGGGAGAGCTCGGAGGTACGCTGCTGTACTAAATTTTCTAGATTCTGATTGAATTGGTGCAAGTTGGCGTAAAGTTGAGCATTTTTGATGGAGATAGAAATTTGAGAAGACAGCAGTTTTAATATTTCTAACCTGTCTTGTGTAAAAGCGCCTGTAGTCAGATTGTTTTCTAAATATAGAATGCCAGTGAGTTGGCTTTGATTAAGTAACGGAGTGCAAAGAATTGATTTAGGTTGAACTGCCATTATATAGGGTGTGCGGGTAAATTGTCCTTCGCTGCTGGCATCGTTTAAAACTATACTTTCCTGGGTGCGGGCGACGTAATTCACAACTGAAACTGCCAGCAAAGTTACTTCTCGATCCTCGGCAACAAAATCTATCGGAATTGATTGCATGACAGCAACGCGATCGACATCTACAGATCCTGATGCTTCAATCACCCATTGACCCTCTTTTTCTAGTATTAAAAAGCCTCTTTGCCCCCCCGCATTTTCAATAACAATTTTCATCATTGTTGCCAGCAGTTTGTCGAGAACTATTTCGCCGGCTAAGGTTTGCGATGCTTTAACTGCTGTGGTCAAGTCTAGCACGGCTGCACTGTCGTTGGTAGTGGAAGCGCTGCTGGTAGATTTGTCAGTTTCAATATTAGTTGAAATCGAGCCTGAAGTTAGCAAGTGCGAGTATTTTGATTCTAAATGCGCTGCTTTGGCTGTTGCTCCCCAGCGCTGATAGCAATAACGCGCTTCTGTTAAGTAAGTTTTAGAATTTTTTTCTCGTCCTATGGATAGATAAAATGCTCCTGCCAATTCTGCTGCTAGTGCTTGTACTTGTATGTATCCGTTTTCTTGGGCTCCTTCAATTGCGCGATCGTAATATTCCATTGCTCTCACAACATTGCCCAAAACCCGCGCTTTTTCTGCTGTAAGTAAGTCGCATTTGTGCTGAAGATTCATGGGTGCACAAAGCGCTTTTTGTTGTAGTTTTTTCCGGTTGCTGACTGCGTAAAAAATATGCTCTTCTTGTTCTTCATTTGTGGCAGATGGATAGGCTGCTAGACGGGCGAGAGAATCGTAAAACTGGTATTCAGAAACATTAATAAAGCCTGCAACTCCGTCTAAATATACTTCCGCTTGCGCTGCATTTTCTAGCGCTGTAGCGGTATCTCCAAATAAATACGCTAGTATTAATTTTTGCAAATAAAAGTGCTGTAGTCCCACCCGATCGTTAGCTTTCAACAGCAGCGACAACAATTTTTCTTCGCTGTATGCTTCACCTAATACAAGGTGTGAACTTTCCAATTGTCCCATCAATTTCAAAATAGTTTGCCGATATATTTGATTCCAAGTCAATACAGTTTCTTGCTTGAGTTGAAACAGCAAATGGTTGTAACTTACCATTCTCCGTTCCAGTTGGGGCAATTCTTGACCGATAAAATACAAAGACTGACAAATATTTACGGCTGCATATCCGACACATTCTAAATCCCCATTTTCTAGCGCGCTTTGATAGGCGTCCTCTAATAGCGGCAAAGAGTCTTTAACATGATGCTTGCCGTTCATCAAAATGAATGCTACTAAATTAAGCGTTTTGCTTTTAAATTCTAACGCATTTAACCTATCGCTCAAATTCAAAGCTAATTGACCGAAGCTATCGCCCGATTCAATATCTCTAACTATTCCTTTTAAAATTGCTCCGTAATTAGCATAACCGAAGGCAGAAAAAGCAGAGTTTCCGTAATTAATAGATAAATTAACTTGCTCGCACACAATTAGCGGCAGCAGCACAGGTTCAACTATAAATGTAGCTGAAAACATACTGGAAAGCACGCGCATAGTTGCTAATTTATGCGGATTGGTCATAATTGGCAAGTTAATTAAATCTTCTATTTTCTTTTCGGTTAAATAAGCTGCTGTTTTAGCTAGGGCTTGCTGAATGTGGAGGGGAATCGGCGATTCGGGAAAGTTTATTCCTAACATTTTTAATGCTTCACGACCAATTTTTACTGATTCTTGGAGTTTGGTTTGCATCGCACAAGCTATGATTCTGATTTCAAACACTTTGATTTTGTCTAGTTCATTTTTTGCGTGTTGCAGAACAATTTCAGCCCATTTTTCCATTGGCTCAAAGTCGGTATTGAGGTAAGCAGCTTCTGCTGCTGCCTCGTAGAGTGCAAGAGTCAAGTCGTAGTCCGTTTGCCAACTTTCGGGGGGCAGCAGTTCAATTCCTGCGGTTAAATATTTCAGGGCAAGTTCGTAAGCTGCACTTGCTTTTGCTTTGCGGCCTGCCATTAAATTTAATTGGCATAATTGAAATTGTTCTAATTGGCTGGTGATGATTTCTTTGGCAAAATTTAGTTGGTTTACGGTATCAAAAATATGCTCTTCTAATTGCTCTGGCGGTGCATTTTCGAGTAAAAAGTTGCCTATCTTTAGATGAATTTCTTTTTTTTGAGAATCGGATATTAAAGCATAAGCTGCCTGCTGCACTCGCTCGTGCAAAAATTTGTAAGTTGCGCTAGGAACCTCAGCCACTGGTAGGGACAAATTCTCGCTAAAATCTCTAGATATTGTGTCTGTTACTTCTGTACTTGCTGCTAGTGCAATCGGAATTTTGTAGGCGTTATTCACGAGCAAAATCAGACCGGAATGAAGTGCCTCACCGAGGTCGGTTGCTGCGGACGCCAGAGGTTTTTCGGCGATTGTCGAGAGAGTTTTTAAATCAAATTTATTTCCGATACAAGCAGCTAATTTAAGCAGTTCCTGGGTATTATCTGAAAGTTTCTGAATGTTATCTATCATTAATTGTACAACATTGTCAGTTATTCCCATTTCTTTTATTTGTTCGATATCCCACTGCCACTGGCCTGTGATAGGGCATTTTTTCACAATTTGCTCTGAGATTGGTTGCGCTAAGCCCGACAGGTTAGGTTTAGCTATATCGCTCACATTATTCGAGGGATAAAGTTTAAATTTAATAAAATTTTTTGAGTAAATAAATTTTATTAATTGATTTAAAAAGAAGGGATTTCCACCAGTTTTTTGAAAAAGCAACTCGGCTAAACTTAGCGAGTTTTCGGGGGCGCAGTTCAAAGTATCGGCGACGAATTGGTTGACGCTGCTTATATCTAAAGGCGAAAGGGCGATCGCACTTACAGTGCCGCCTGCTTGTTTAATTGCTTCGGCGGTCAGCATTATGGGATGATGTGCATCTACTTCCTGCTCTCTATAAGCTCCAATTATTAATAAATATTGAGTTTCCACGTCAGTTGCTAGCAGTTCTATTAACTTGAGAGATGCTGAATCGACCCACTGCAAGTCGTCCAGAAAAATTACTAGGGGGTGTTCTTTTTGAGCAAAAACGCGGATGAAGTTTTGAAATACTAAATTAAAGCGATTTTGAGATTCATTTGCTCCTAAATCTGGGACGGGGGGCTGCGGTCCAACAATCAGCTCTAATTCGGGAATAGCTTCAATAATTACTTGGCAGTTACCGCCGAGTGCTTTTAAAGTTTTGTCTTTCCAAACATGGATTTCTGCGGTATTTTCGGTGAAAATTTGTCGCAACAAATCTTGAAAAGCTTGGAGCAAAAAAGCGTAGGGAATATCGCGCTTAAATTGCTCAAATTTGCTGTCAATAAAATACCCGTTTTCCCGCCGAATCGGCTTGTAAACTTCATATACTAACGAAGATTTGCCCACACCGACCCCACCAGAAATTAGCACGATTTCTGTATTGCCTCGCCTCATCCGCTGGAAGATACTGAGAATCATATTAACTTCTGCTTCTCGCCCGTAAAATTTTTGGGAAATTTGCAGGTGACTTGACCGATCTTGCTCGCCGAGGGTTATGTGGGAAATTTCGCCTGTACTTTGCAGTTGATCCAGACAATTTTCCAAGTCGTACAAAAGTCCGAAAGCACTTTGATACCTGTCTTCGACTGTTTTTGCTAATAGTTTTATGACGATATCGGAAACGACTTGAGGAATCTCCTTGGTTCCTACTTGATTGATTCTGCCTTCGATGCTTCTGCTTTCTACTTTTTGCTTTCTGTTTTCACCAGGAGAAACTGGCGTTTTGGCAATATGGCAGTGTACTAATTCCATGGGATCGATCGCATGAAAAGGCAATTCGCCACACAGCATTTCATAAAAGGTGACGCCTAAAGAATAAAAATCGGTGCGGTAGTCGATCGCCCGATTCATGCGTCCCGTTTGTTCAGGAGACATATAAGCGAGAGTGCCTTCGAGTAAATGGGGATCGCTGGGGGCGGGGTTTTCGCCCGGTAGCAGGGAGGCGATCGCAAAATCAGCAATTTTGACATCTCCTGTCTCGATATTGACAATAATATTGCTGGGTTTAATATCCTTATGGATGATGTGGTGTTCGTGGAGTTGTCCAAGAGTTTCTGCTAGTTTGATGGCAATATGCAGAAATTGTTGTAACTCTAACTGGTTGTTGCTGAGAAAGTCTTTTAGGGAAATACCACCAAAATCTTCTAAAACTAAAACAGGAAAGTGATTGTATGTTTCTATTTTGTAAAGCTTGATTATTCCGGGCAAACTCAAATTTTTAAGAATTGCGGATTCGTGCAGGAGTTGGGATATTTGCGCTGGGGTAGGGTATATCGGGGTGAGAGTTTTGAGGATAACGGGTTTTTGTTCCTCAAGCTGCAGGCCTCGATAAATAACTGTGTGAGGGTTTGTATAAAGTTCTTCGTCAATGCGGTATCCAGGGATAGAAATCATGATATTTGGGGATAATTTGAAATATTTGGTTATACAATTTTAAATGTTAGATTGGGAATGATTGATGCCATAAGATTTTGAATCATGCCTACAGTTAGATTCTTTTTTACCACAAGTATTATTAAGTAAGTGGAAATACACATCGCCGATCGAGTGTGGTTTTTACGGCAGTAAACTGGCTACTATTATATAGCTGAGCTAAATCCATCCCTAAAGGGCCCTCCTAGATACTTTTTTTGTCGCTTATTTACTTATCTATATTTTAGTCTTCAAAAAATCAGAAGTCGCACTTTGCTATCCCGCCAGTGCCAAAATAAATGGGTGCTTGCAAATCAACAGCTAAAATCTAAAAAAATCATGCAGAATATAACTGCCTCAAATCCAGCTAATGCGACCGATCGCGCTTTTGGCACCGCAGACATTCAATTGCTGGTAGTGGATATAGACGGCACGATCGCAGGTTTGTCAAATACCATCCGAGAACCAGTCAAGCAGGCAATTTTGGCTGCCGAGTCGCGGGGAGTGAAAGTGGCCGTCGCTACGGGCAGGATGTATCGCTCAGCTTTGCGTTTTCACCGCGACATCGGCTCAACATTGCCGCTGATTTGCTACCAGGGCGCGTGGATTCAAGATCACGCTACTCAAAAACGGCTGCGGCACTTGCCGCTGTCGAAACAAACTGCTCTGCAACTGTTAGATCATTTTGAAGAACCGCATTTGCGACCCCTCCTTTCGATCCATTTCTACATTGACGATCAACTTTACGTGCCGGAAATTACCGCAGCTACCCGAATTTATGCCGAACGATCGGGCATTGAACCAATAGTGATTAAAGATTTGCGGCGAGATCTTCCGGGGGAACCGACGAAAGTTTTGGCATTGTGCGAGAATCCGGGGGTACTCGACGGCTTGCTCAGCAGTATGCGGCAGCGCTACACGCCTGCGGAGCTTTATTTGACTCGATCGGTTGCTACTTTTTTTGAAGCTACGCATCCTTTGGCGAATAAGGGAGATGCGGTGCAGTATTTAGCGGAGGAACTTTTGGGTTTGCAGGCGGCGAACGTGATGGCGATCGGCGACAATTTTAATGATGTAGAAATGATTGCTTACGCGGGTGTGGGCGTGGCGATGGGCAATGCTCCTGAGGGCGTTAAGGCTACTGCTGATTGGGTGGCGCCGGATGTGGAGGAAGATGGGGTGGCGGCTGCGATCGAACAATTTGTTTTGGGCGATCGTTGATATTTGTAGCACCAATACCGCAGGGGCGGGTTTAGCTACATTTGGAAAAAATGTATATCAACTCGCCCCGACCCAGCGACAATTTATTATTATATAACTCTCTAGTTTTGAGTTCTATGCAATCAAATTTTGATGCTCAAAAAAAATCCACACTTTCGGATTTTTCGAGATTAAGTCGAGTCAATTGCTTTGTTTGTAACATCCGAATATTTATTTAACGAACCGCGAAGACGCTAAGAACGCAAAGGAAGAAATGAAGAAAGCGGGGCGGGCTTACAGATCTTCTGGATGTGAATTTATAGATAATTTCAAACTCTTAAAAATGGGTTCCAACAGAAAGAGCACCGACGACTGGCCGTGTTTCGTCTCGGTGCTCTTACTGGTTCGCTCCTCACACGTCCATCAATATAGCTGACTCAGTAAATTGTGTCAATACTTTTTCCAAAAATTGTTTTTTGAGTCGGCTGCTGCGGGGGTGTCGGTGCGGTAGCTCGGGGCTGAACGTTATGTACTGCAAGGGTTTTGGTCGATCGCCCGCCATTGGATCGAGCAGAAAAATTTTACTTCAATTCCAGCAACCAGTCCAAAATCAGAGCGTTGACTTCACTCGGCCGCTCGTCGTGAGGACAGTGGCCTGTGTTGGGAATGGAAACAAATTTCACTGGTTTATCGTTGGCTGCCAATTCTTGATAAATCTGGCTGCCGGCGATTGGCGTCCAGGGGTCGTCTGCGCCCCAAAGTACCAATAACGGACGATCGACTTTGGGCAGCAATTCTGAGGGTTGAGGGCCTGGAGGGGCTGTGAGAATCGAGGCAAACACTTGTTGAGCTCCGGGCTCGCAGGAGGGGGCGTGGAGGAGTTCTACGAGTTCGTCGGTGATGGCTTCGCGGTTCCCGTAGACTTGGCGCAGGGTGTTGCGGATGCGGTGTTTTTGGCGGATGTTGTTGAAGACAAAGGGGCCGATCAGGGGCGATCGAACTAATTTAGTAAAAGTCCCCATCACTACTCGCAGCGGGAAATTCAGTTCGTCGGGCCGGTGGTTGAGTCCGCCAGCACAGTTGATTAAGACTGCGCCGGCTGATATTTCTGGATGGTTGGCGACTACCATCAAACTCAGCAAAGCGCCGATCGAATTCCCGACAAATACCGCCGGTTCCTGTACCAGATCCGCCCAGAAATCAGTCAGCAATTCTTCCCACAATTCCAGAGTGTAATCTAGGGCTGGTTTGGCGGAAGCACCGAATCCCAGCAAGTCCAGAGCAAATACGCGATAGCCGCCGGCTGCGATTACGGGGATATTTTGCCGCCAATGTCCGATCGAAGCGCCAAATCCGTGAATCAAGATCAGAGGGCGGCCGGTTCCTTGGACGGTATATTGGATTTTGTGACCTTTCCAAGTCCAAATTAGCTTTTCAAAACTCGTTGCAGATACTAGCTGTTGTGCTGTCACGGCTCTTAATGTAAATTTTCGTTAACTTCTTTGATCATACCAGCACAATCCCTCTAATGGCAGCCTCGGAGCAACGCTCCACACGAACATTCAACTCTTGAGAAGGATGGAAGATATCAGGTTAAATAAACATTCTTTCTTCCTCCTTCCTCCTTCTTCCTTCTTCCTTCTTCCTTCCCAATTTTTACTTTTTTTGTAGCAACCAATAAGTCATCATATTGCCCTTACCTTTTACCGGAATTACGCCTCGCCTCTCAAACAAATACTTATCTTTCAAAAGCTCATAAGTAACATCAGTAACTTGAATGCTGCCTGCAAAACCCGTAGCTTCCATCCTCGCCGCTACATTCACCGTATCTCCCCACAAATCATAGGTAAACTTGCTCACACCAATTACTCCCGCAACCACCGGCCCGGAATTGATGCCGACGCGAATTGCCAGTTTTTCCCCTGTCTCGGCGCACAACTTTGCTATTTTTGCCTGCATTCCCAAAGCCATTTGGGCGATCGCCTCGGCGTGATCATGTCTCGGCGTAGGCAACCCCCCGACTACCATGTAAGCATCGCCAATAGTCTTAATTTTCTCCACACCGTACTTTTCAGCTAACTGGTCGAAGTGCGAAAAAATTACGTTCAAGCGCTTTACCAACTCGGTGGGAGACATTCTAGCAGACAACTCAGTAAAGCCAACAATATCAGCAAATAAAACACTTACTTGGGCAAAACTGTCGGCGATCGTGCTTTGCTCTGCCTTCAAGCGTTCTGCGATTGGTTTGGGTAAAATATTTAACAGCAACTTCTCGCTTTGTTCTTGTTGAACTTTTAGCGCTTCTTGAGCTAATTTGCGCTCGGTAATGTCAGAAACAGTACCCTCATAGTAAAGCAGCTCACCTTTTGCATCTCGAACAGCCCGAACATTTTCTGACACCCAAATCCGGCGCCCGTCTTTGCGACATACCATAGATTCAAACCCCGAAACAGCATTTTCAGCATCCATAGCAGCCACAAATTCGAGGCGGCGTTCCGGGTCAACGTACAGTTGCTGAGCAATATTTTTAATTTCGGACATCAGTTCTTCTGGGGAGTCGTAACCGTACAATTTTGCTAAAGCTGGATTAGCGCTGATATAGCCTCCTGAAGGCGTGCTTTGAAAAATGCCTTCCATCGCATTTTCTACAATGCTGTGATATTTTTCTTGGGCAATACGCAGCAATTCTTCTGCTTGTTTGCGCTGAATTAAAGAACCTAATTGAGTGCCGACTGCATTAAAAACGTCTATAAATCGCGCGTCTTTCCGACAAGACGAAATTTTAAAGAAAACTAGCACTGCCAATACTTCATCGCCTACCAAAATCGGTACGCCAAAACCAGCTTTGAATCCAAGCTCTAGTGCTATCTGACTTCGGAGAAAATGGGGGTAGCCCCGGGAAATATCTTCTACCCATTCCGGTTGCTTGGATTCCCAAACTCGTCCGGGTAGCCCTATATTCATAGCAAATGTCAGTTTTTCGCTTTGCCTGCGGAACGATTCCATCCTCGGGTTGCTCGCATACCAACCCCGGGCAGATTGCAGCACAGTTCCTTCTGCATCGGGAATCCAAGCTTCTCCTACATCCCATCCGATTGTTTCCCCAACTTGGTGCAAAATTACTTCTAAAGCTGAGTGAAAGTCTACAGCTTCGCCGATCGCCCGCGTAGTTTCCAGCAAAAACCGGATTGATTCTTCAGCCCGCTGCCGTTCTGCGATTTCTTCCTGTAATCTAGAATTGCGATCGTGCAGTTCCCTAGCTTGCAGTTGTAGTTTGGATTGCAGCGAACGAAGGGAAAGTTGGTTTTGGACGCGGGCTAAAACTTCTTCTACTTGAAACGGTTTAGTAATATAATCTACTCCTCCTACTTGAAAAGCTTTAACTTTTTCCAGCACGTCATCTAGCGCACTAATAAAAATTACCGGAATATCTTGAGTTTTTTCGCTTAACTTTAACTGCTCACAAACTTCATACCCGTTCATTTGCGGCATATTAATATCTAGTAAAATTAGATCTGGAGGAGATATTTGTGCCCCTTGCAAAGCCAAGTGTCCGTTAATAGCCTTCCTGACATGATACCCGTAAGATGTCAGCATAGTGGATAAAAGTCGCAAATTATCCGGCATATCGTCAACGATCAGAATGTCTTTAGGAGTCGCTGGTAATGGATGGTAGTTCATCATAATATAATTGAGTTAAATCGATAATGATATCTATCCGAAAATTATCGACTAAATCTGTTAAAGCGTTAGCGAGATTTGCCTCAGTTTCGGGAATTTTCTTGATCAGTTCGAGGATCCGGTTGTCATCAACACAAAGTGCTGCTCGGTGCAACTCGACCACCCAGTCTGTGGGCATTACACTCAAATCCTGGGTGGTCAAATTTTTAAGCAGCGTCGGTGTTGAAAAAGAAGTAGATAAGTTTTCTTTCTCATAAATATAACGCAGGTTGAGATGATGCGCTATCTTTTCAAAGAGTACCTCTTCCCGAAACGGTTTACATATCAAATCGTTACAACCAGCAGACAAAATTATTTGCCGCTGCTCGTCAAAAGCACTAGCCGTCAAAGCAATAATTATTGTTTCTTTTCCTTCGAGAGTTTTCTTAATCTCTCTTGTCGCTTCATACCCATCCATCACGGGCATCAGCATATCCATTAATATCAAGTGCGGCTTCCAAGTTGAATGCAAAGCAATTGCTTCTTGACCGTTAGTTGCTTCCCGGACTTCAAATCCCAGAGGTATCAGCAGCTTAACCAGCAGTTGGCGATTTTCCGCTACATCTTCAACTATTAATATCCGATAAATGTCTTGTCCGGCTTCTAAACCAATAACTTGTTTAATCGGCGGTTTTTCTTGTTCATCACTTTCTGTTACTAAGTTAACCCAGATATTAAAGCTGAAAGTTGTGCCTTGACCGAGTTGACTTTCAACAGCAATATCACCTCCCATAATTCGGACAAACTGTTGGCTGATAGGCAATCCCAGACCCGTTCCCTGCATGGATTTTCGACCAGTTTCGGTTTGTACAAATGGCTTAAATAATGTAGAAAGTTCCAAGGAAGAAATGCCGGGACCCGTGTCGGCAATTTCAAAATACAATTGGGATTTGTTTTCTTCTGTGGGGTCTTTTTCAGCTTGGCTGCTGACGCGCAAAGTAACGGTTCCATGCTGAGTAAATTTAATCGCATTGCCGACCAGGTTAATTAAAACTTGCCGCAATTTAGCTTCGTCTGTTTGAATGTACTGCGGCAAATCCTCGGCATTTTCAAAGATTAGATGCAAACCTTTTGAGTTAGCTTTTAGTTGCAGCATTTCTTTGAGACTGTTGAGAAGGTTGTAGAGATTGAAGCGGCTGGGATTGATGGTAATTTGACCTGCTTCTATTTTGGACATTGACAAAACATCATTAATGAGTTCCAGCAAATGTTCGCCGCTGCGGTTAATAATTTCTATGTATTCTTTTTGTTCTTGCGTGATAGAACTGTTGCGGGCCATCACTTGGGAAAAACCGAGAATGGCATTGAGAGGTGTGCGGAGTTCGTGGCTCATGGAAGCTAGAAATTGGCTTTTGGCGCGGTTGGCAACTTCAGCGTTTTCTTTGGATTTAATGAGTTCCATCGACTGCCTTTGAGTGCGGGCGAGCAATTCCGCTTGCTGTAATGCTACTCCTAGCTGAGTACCTACATCAACTGCAACGTTGATTTCGGCTTCACTCCACTGGCGGGGAGCAGAATTTTGATAGGATGCTAGTAATCCCCAGAGCTTTTTGCCAGAGAAAATTGGTACAATAATGTAGGATTTAGCTTGAAATTTTTCTAGCAATTGGATGTAACAATTATCGAAACCTTGCTTGTAAATATCTGGGACACAAAGGTAAGTTTTACCTCGGCTGTAGGCTCCGCCTTGGGTTTGTTGCAAATAGGTATCGTGGACTTCTGGTGACACACTATCCAATTTTTGGACAAGGCAAAATTCACTGTCTAAAGCGCCTTCAGTAAGGTTAGAATCGGTCTCCTGTGCTTGGATGAAAGAAACCCACTTGCGCTCAAGGGATTCGGCTACAAATTCGCCACTCCAGTCTGGATTGAAACGGTAAATAGCGACTCGATCGCACTTCATGGTTTGGCGCAATTCTCGGGTTGTGGCGTGAAAAATTTCTCGGATATCTAAAGTTTGCCGCATTCTTTCAATGATGCGGGCGATCGCTCTTTGTCGTAAAGCACTTTCTTGCAGTTCGGTTTCTGCTTGCTTGCGTTCGGTAATATCTACAGCCATTAAAGCAATGCCGATTGCTGTACCGTTATCGTCAATTAGCTGAGTATTGTACCACTCGCAGATGATAATTCTGCCGTCTTTAGTCAGATTTTCGGTAGTGCCGCTGGATTTGGCATTCAAGTCATGATTGAAAATCTCAGATAATTGCGGGTGGTAGCTTTCAGGTACGATCAAATCGGAGGCGACTCGACCCATCGCTTCTTGCTCACTGTAGCCAAAAATAGCCACGGCGGCGGGATTCCAAGTGATAATTTCTAAATTGAGGTTTAACTCGATAACTGCGATCGGCGTTTGCTGCAATAAAAATGAGATTCTTTGTTGGGACGCTAGCAGTTTCTCTTCGGCTAATTTGCGGTCTGTGATGTCATTAGCAGTGGCGAGAATTTGTTTGGGTTTACCATCGGCTGTTCTGAGAAATACTGTATCCCAACTGTGCATCCATCGCCATTCACCGTTTTTGTGTTTCATGCGGTATTGACATTCAATGACCTCACCGTCTTTGGCTTGATCTACTTTTTGGACGCTTTCAAAAAAGTCTGGCAAATCGTCGGAGTGGAGTAGAATTGGCATCATTGCTGTACCCATATCTTGTATTTCTTGGGCTGTGTATCCGAGTAGCGTCGAAATTTGTCGGTTGGTGTAAACATTCCGCTGTTCAATTACATCGTAAACGTACAATAGGTTGGGATTGGAATCGGCGATCGCTTGAATGAAGTGTTGGCTTTCTCTGAGTGCGGATTCTGTTTGTTTGCGAACGCTAATATCTCGCGCCACGATAATCACTGAATCTGGAGTCAGCGGAGAAACTTTAGCATCGAGGCAAACGTCGCGCTCTCCGACTTTAAAGCTATATTCAACATTGATAGTTTGCTTCGATTTTAAAGCTTGTTGGATGGCATTTAATACTAAATCTGCTATAGGTTTTGGCAAGACTTCGTGGGCGGTTTTATTAATCATTTCGCTGGGAGGTTTCACCAAATTTTTTGATGCTGTAGGGGCGATTTTGATGCAGCGGCCTTCTGCATTTCTCACTAAAACTGTGTCAGTCATGGCGGCAAAAATCGCCCGCAATTCAGTTTCCGATTCTTGCAGAGCTTGCTCGGCGCGGACGCGGGTGCGAATTTCTGCTTGCAGCACTTTATTTTGCCGATCGAGCTGCTGAATTCGGTTTTTTTCTCGTTCGATCAGTTTAGCTTGAGCGATAGCGAGCCCTACTTGAGCCGCCACAGCTTCTAATAAGTCAATTTCCTCGGAAGTCCATTCCCGGTAACGATCGCACTGGTGCAAGCCGATAGCGCCGTTTGCCCTGCCTTGGTAGGAAGTGCGAATTGCCAGCATCGATTTCAACCCAAGTTTGTGGCAAATCGGTTGAACAGCTTGCAACAGAGGGTCTGAATAAACATTGTGGGAGGCGAGCGCCCGATCTTGTATCATCATTTGTATGACGTGAGGATTGCCCCAAATTGGAACAGGCACGTTCCGAATAGATTCGCACTCCGGTTCGAGATACTCTGCTGCCAGAGGAATATCCACTTGGGGAGTAGTAACGTAAGTATGAATCAAACAGCGATTGACGCAGAATGCCAGACCGATTTGAGTTGCAGCTATGTGAAATATTTGTTCTGGCTGCAAGCTTGAGCGAATTTCTTGAGTTATTTTTGCAATCAGCAATTCTCGCTGAACTTGCCGTTCTAAAGCAGCTTTAGCTCCTGCCATTTCTATTTCTGCGTGCTTGCGCTCGGTGATATCAAAAAGTACGCCATACCAAACAATATCGCCATTATCGCGTATTTCGGGCCGAGAATTAGATTGCAGCCATTTGAGCTTACCCGACGGTGTAACAATCCGCCATTCACAGGCAAAAGGTTCTAAAGTTTGGGCGCTAGTAGCAATTTGTTTTACCAGATATTCGTGGTCATCTGGATGATTTTGCTCAAAGCAAAAGTCGGGATTTTTTAATATTTCCTCACTCTCTAATTCGTAAATCTCCCGACAAGCATAACTAATATATTCAAACTTAAAACTTCCATCGGGCTTGTTGATAAATTGATAAAGAACTCCCGGTATATTGACCGCCAATTTCTGCAACCGCGCTTTGCTTTCCCGGAGTGATTGTTCTGTTCGCTTGCGAAATTCTACCTCTTGTTGCAGTTGGGCATTCTGCTGTTTTAATTGTTTTGATAGCTGTTGTATAGTCAATTGACTTTCGATCCGTACTAAAACTTCTTCCACTTGAAAAGGCTTAGTAATGTAGTCAACACCGCCGACTTCAAAAGCTTTGACTTTGTGAAAAGTTTCGTCAAAAACACTCAAAAAAATAACCGGAATTTCCCTCATTTTCTCGTTGGATTTCAGTCTGGCACAGACTTCATATCCGTTCATTTTGGGCATGGCAATATCTAGCAAAATCAAGTCGGGGAGAACGGTTAAATTAGCATTAACCGCCATTTCTCCAGAAATAGCCCGCTGAACTTTATACCCTTCCTTCGTTAGTATGTTTGATATAAACCGCAGGTTGTGGGGCTGATCATCAATAATTAAAATGTGAATATTTTCTTTGTCAAATATCATTTTTTGTCGGAGCATTGTAAATTTTTTAGTGCTAGAAGCAGATTGATGATTTAATAAATTTAGCGATTCCTTCCGATCATCATTATTTATTAAATTTTTTCAAACTCAGCAAATAGAACATTAACTTTAGATAGTAGCCATTAATTAACGCACCTTCTATTTTTTAGATTTATTGGTTGCTTGTCTTAAGTTGTCACTGAAATTAACCGTACTTAACCACATTTTATTGTCAAAACAAATCGCCTTATTTGCTGTACAAATTAAGTCTGCCGAAAAACAATCATCCCTTGGACACTCCAGACCAAAGCAAGCGGGTTTTTTAACTTTGTTCAAGGGCTATGACAAAGTATTTTCGTTCAACCCGGTTGATGCGCCCAGGACAGTTTTTTGCTTGACTTTAGCATTAAAAGTCCCAGGAGGATAAGGCAAGTTTCTGGACATTCTTCTGCCACATTCAAAGGGTTTTAGCAGAGATAAACACCTGGACATACCGCGAGGGGAAGAAACCGTTTTTTTTACTCTTTTCGCTGCCACAAAGTATGGCTGTGAAAAACCTCGGTTGTGACCCACCCGCCTCTCAGTCTTAAGATATTTATAGGTGACTCAGAGTATATAGCAATCAACCCCGCACCCAAAGCCTACCATATAAACTATTTTCTTGGTCTTTTCTAGGCCAACAATTCCTTAAGTTTAGCAATATTTTCACTGCTAAAGTAAATTTTAATTTCTAGTTCTTGGTCAGATTCCCACAGCAGCAGCAGATTATCTTCGCCCAAGGCGATTTCGGGATTGTTTAATTCAAGCGTTTGATATTTAACTTCTGGAATTCCTACGCGAATTACCAGTTCCGCTTCCAACTGAGGATAGATGTACAATTGCTGTTGCAAGTTGTCAAGTTCTAATTTGTCAACAGTGTTGTTACGTTGGACAGGAGAATCGGGTTTGTACCAATAGAGAGTTTCCTCCCGAATTTCAGGATTGACTATCACAAATGTTTCGTCAAAACGCTGGGGGTGCCAGTGAATTTCGCTCAAACCGCCGATTTGCGGAATCAGTCGCTGTACCCAGCTAATTTCTTTGCCGTTGAGGTTTGTCCACCATTGACTAATATTATCGAGATTGTCAGCATTTTCGGGGTCGGTGCTGCCGGACTGCCAGACTGTTTTTAGTTGTTGCATATACAGGTTCTCCAGCGAATTTAGATTTGAGATTGCAGGCTTTCAATAGGAGATTCATTCGTTATACAATAATTTTAATGGACTTACCAATTATTTACCACGAAGATTACGTTGCACCTCTGCCACCGGCTCACCGCTTCCCGATGGCCAAGTTTCGGATGCTTTACCAGATGCTGCTCGCGGACGGGGTAGCAGATAAATCGCAATTTCACGCTCCCGAACTTCCCCCTCAAGAATGGATTGAATTAGTCCATGACCACTCCTATGTTCAAGCTTACTGCAACGGGACGCTCGATAACAAAGCTCAGCGGCGAATTGGTCTGCCTTGGAGTCGGGCTCTGGCTAATCGCACTTGCACTGCGGTTGCAGGAACTGTACTAACTGCAAAGCTAGCTTTAGACTACGGTTTGGCTTGCAATACTGCGGGCGGAACTCATCACGCCTTCCCGGCTTTTGGGTCTGGTTTTTGTATTTTTAATGATTTGGCGATCGCCTCTCGCGTATTGCAAAAAAATGGTTTAGTTCGCAAAGTTTTAATTGTCGATTTAGATGTCCACCAAGGAGACGGAACCGCCGTAATATTCCAAGATGACAGTAGCGTTTTTACTTTCTCGATGCACTGCGAAGTCAATTTTCCCGGCACTAAACAAAAGGGCGATTTAGATGTACCTTTGCCTGTGGGTATGGAGGACGACGAATATTTACAAACATTGGATAAATTTTTACCAGATTTGCTGTCAAATGTCAAGCCAGATTTAGTTTTGTACGATGCTGGAGTAGACCCTCATCACGCTGACAAACTGGGAAAATTAGCTTTAACTGATACGGGGTTATTTCGCCGGGAAATGCAAGTTTTGACCGCCTGTTTGGCTGGCGGCTATCCCGTTGCCTGCGTGATTGGCGGGGGCTATTCCGATGACGCTAAGGGGTTAGTTTACCGGCATTCGCTACTGCACCGAGCCGCCAGTCAAGCCTACAGGCAGTATCGACTTTGATCCAGAGCGGCGAGACTTCGGAAATATGGCCCAAAAAACAGTCTCCCTCACCCAAACAAATAAAAATACTATTAGCGATCGCTCCAGCTTGCCAGATGGGTACAACTTGAGCTAAAAAGTTGTTAAACAAACAACGGTACTTATGTCGAAGGCCAGCGAGTCCAATCACCCCTATCCACTGCTGGTTGTCATTGTTAACTACCGAACCTCTAGTTTGACAATTGACTGCTTGCGCTCTCTAGTTAGCGAAGTGCAATCGCTGCCTGGTATGCGAGTTGTAGTTGGCGACAATGCTTCAGGCGATCGCTCCGTCGAAGAAATTAGTAGTGCGATCGCCTCAGAAGGCTGGAATGAATGGGCATCGTTCGTTCCCCTAGACCGCAACGGCGGATTTGCCTTCGGCAACAACGCCCTGATCCGTCCCGCCCTCCAATCCACCAATCCCCCCCCTTACTTCCTGCTGCTCAACCCAGACACCATAGTTCGCCCCGGTGCCTTAAAAGCCCTCGTCGATTTCATGGACACTCATCCCGAAGCCGGCATCGCAGGCAGCCGCTTGGAAGACCCCGACGGCACGCCCCAGGAGTCAGCTTTTCGGTTTCACAACATCTTGACGGAACTCGATTTTGGTTGGCGGACAGGCTTTATATCCAAGTTATTAGCCAACTGGGCCGCAGCGCCTCCCATTTCCCAAGAAACCTGTCAAACTGATTGGGTAGCTGGAGCCAGCATGATCGTCCGTCGCGAAGTATTTGAAAAAATTGGCTTGATGGATGAAGCTTATTTCATGTACTGCGAAGAAATGGACTTTTGTCTACAAGCGAACAAAGCTGGCTGGAGTTGCTGGTACGTACCCGAAAGTCGCGTTGTGCACTTAGTCGGCCAAAGCTCAGGCGTCACTGACACCAAAAAGCCCGCCAAGCGGCTGCCTACCTATTGGTTTGATTCCCGGCGTAGGTACTTTATCAAAAACTACGGCTTAGTTTACACAGCATTAACTGACGTATCCTGGGCTTCGGGTTTTGCAGCCTGGAGGGTGCGCCGCGTACTTCAAGGCAAACCCGATGGCGATCCACCACAATTACTGAGGGATTTTGTATTAAATAGTGTATTTTTTAAGGGGGGTAAGATTGAAAAATCCAAAAACTTTTAAAGGAAGTTGGTAAATCGGTCAAAGCCAACTAAACGACGTTAACCTAGGCAAGCAAAATATTTTATGATGCAGCCGAGAAATTAGTAGTCTCGGTCGATAAAACCGGATTGCTCCTTCCTCAAAAACCTGATAGACCCATTAATATCGTCGGGATCTAGCAAGAGAGTAAACAATAAATAGTGTGAATTAGAGCTTATGGTAACTGAGCAAAACTTAATCACCAGTGAAAATCAAGTAGAAGACCCCGACCTGGGACTGTGGCAGCAAATTAAAGAAGACTGGATTGCTCATGGTCGAGATTGGACAAAACCGGGATTTCGCGCCGTAGCAGTGCAGCGTTTTGGCGTCTGGAGAATGCAGGTAGAACCGAAATTACTGCGAGCTCCTTTGAGCATTATTTATCGAGCACTCTACCGAAAAGTCCGCAATAGTTACGGGATAGACTTGCCTTACACTGTGAAGCTCGGTCGTCGCGTGGTGATTGAACATCAAAACGCTATTATTATTCACGGATATTGTACGATCGGTGACGACTGCATTATCCGGCAAGGTGTAACGTTGGGAAACCGCTATTTGGACAAACCGCTAGAATCCCCTCAATTGGGCGATCGGGTTAACGTCGGCGCTGGTGCAAAAATCCTCGGAAAAGTAAACTTGGGAGACGACGTAAATATCGGTGCCAATGCTGTAGTTTTATCCGACATTCCAGCAGGTCAAACTGCTGTTGGTATTCCTGCCAAGATTCTTCAATCTAGGAAAAACCAGGAAAATGCTTAGATCAACATTGCAAAAAATTATCCGCCATCTTGCCATGCGTTATGGCAAGTTCCGTGCCCTTTACGTCCAATTATGTAACCTCTGTGCCAAAGAATACACAGAATTTCTCCGCCCCCACGGCAACTTGTACGCGATCGGCGAAAATTGCAGCATCTGGCCCAATACCGTCTTTGGAGATCCCGCCTACGTCTGCATCGGCAACAATGTTCACTTCTCATATGGTACCCTCATCGGCCACGATGGCTCGATCGCCATGCTGGACCAGGCTTACAACGTTAAAGTAGATGCCGTAGGCAAGATAAACATCCGGGACAACCTATTTATCGGCTTAAATGCGATCGTCCTTCGCAACGTCACTATCGGCTCAAATGCGATCCTAGCAGCCGGTGCCGTCGTCACCAAAGATGTCGCCGAGGGCGATATAGTCGCCGGCGTCCCCGCCAGACCGATAGGCCGCCTCGAAGACTTAGTGAAGAAATTGCAAGCCGAAACTCAAAGTCTGCCCTGGGTCGATTTGATTAACAGCCGCGAGGGCAGCTTCGACCCCGAAATTGAACCCGAGCTCGTAAAGTTACGAGTGTGCCACTTCTACGGCAACACATCCACTCCAACTGTGGCCCAATTCCAGCAATCTCCCTACCCAAGTTAGAGATTCTTCTTAAGGTAAATTGCACTATAGCAATCCTTGCAGGAGTCGTAAATTTTTTACCCCACCCCAACCCTCCCCGAACCCAAGGGGAGGGAGTAAGAATTCACAAATGATTTAGGATTGCTATAATAGGCACAATTGTCTATATCATTAAAACACTGCACAAACAATGGTTGAGTCAATCACTAAGCCAATCATTTCTGCTACAGAAGCAGACTGGAGCCGCGAAAAATCTAGCCAGTGGTGGGAACCCAGTTGCCAACTGCTTAAATCTATCCGCAACTATCAAAAGTGGCAGAAGCAGGGTGGAATTGCGGGATATATTTTATGCCGTTGGAACGTTATCCAGCATCGATTTTGGAGCGTGGTAACTGCAACAGACATCCCTTTAAACTGCCAAATACAAGGAGGACTGGTGCTGCCTCATCCTAATGGCATTGTCATTCATCCCAATGCTTCCATTGGCCCTAACTGTCTGATTCTTCAACAGGTGACAATTGTTGCGGATGTCAAAATCGGCGGTCACGTCGATATCGGTGCAGGAGCAAAAATTATTCGCTCCGTAACGATCGGCGATCATGCTTTGATTGGTGCTAATGCTGTGGTGATTTGTGACGTGCCACCAGGTACAACCGCAGTCGGAATTCCCGCCAAAATAATAGAAAAAAAAGACCCCGAAAGTATAATAAAAATTATAGAAATTGCAGAAAAAACAGCAAATTAGCTCGATTTTTATTAAATTACAAGAAATACTCAGGACTTGAACTCAAGTAGTAAAAATTGAAAAAAAGTGGATTGGTTGCCAACAGCTAAAATGTGGGATTTAAAAATCGGTAGTCATGCACAGTAATGATATCGTTTTCTTAGGCACTAATTATAGTGATGTACCAAGTTAAAGATTTCCCCAATATGGTGCAAACAGTTTTTTTGAGAAAGACAAGGTTTTACGAACCAAACGAGAAGTTCGCTGCTGTAAAGTATTATTAAGTCTTTCAATATAACTGGTTTTTCCCAATTCTTTACCTACAGGTAGATGTCTTTTAAAAGGTAGCACTTGTGAATAACAATCCCAAAAATCAGTATAGCAAACAGCACATTGTTTATAGACAGGAGGTGAAGAAGATGTTTTAAAAGTCCGGTCAGGTATAATTTAGCCCTTCTGATTGGGCTTAACTGAGACAATCAATAAATCAAGGTTTCAGCTCATACTTAGATGCTGCTTTGTGCCAACTCTGAAGTCAAACGACCCTTTTAAAACATCCTCAAAGATTGCTAGAGCATTGGGAGCAGATTTTTTTGAACGGTCTCTAATATAAACTCCAACAATTTCACGGGTATTTTAGATCTAAAGCTATCCAGAGGCATTGCTTTTTCCGCTTGTTTTTGACAAATGACCACATTTCATCTAGCTGTAAAATCAACTGACCTTTAGGTTTTTTTTATCACCAAAATTTCTTGGGAAATTTCGGCCTACTTTTTATTTACATAATGCTGAATCCATCGAATGGATACCCCGGTAGCTCTAGCAATTCCGGCTCAAGAAATATTTTCTAAAATCCGTCGCTCAATTAAGGCTTTAGTAAGAAGGTGAAATCTGCTTATATTGAGAATCTTCAATAAATTGACTACTACAATTTTTACATTTAAATTAAATCTCTGTTTTTCCTAATAAGTCTTTCCATTTTTAATAAAAAAATTGCTTTGACAATTAGGACATTCCATACTTTTACATCTGAAATTTATGTTAATTTAATATTAAACGATTACTGTGCATTACTACCCATAAGGTTTGACTACTTTTTTAAGGGAGTTCGATCGGTAATGGTTTCATGGCTGCAATTAATATACTAATATTAAGTGTACTCTATTTACTTGCCATCTGCTGTAAAATTTTATTAGGCGTAAAATTCAAGAGGTAAACCTTGAAACAAATTGGATTAGTAGCGATCGGACGAAACGAAGGCCAGCGCCTTCGCCAATGCCTAGTCTCGGCCACAGACAAAGTTGCTCGCGTCGTCTATGTCGATTCCGGCTCAACAGACGGTAGCCTAGAGTTAGCCCGCTCGATCGGGGCCGATACAGTAGAACTAGACTTATCTATACCGTTTACCGCAGCACGCGCCAGAAACGAAGGCTTTGCCCGCTTGCTGGAACTAGCGCCCGATATCGAATTTGTCCAATTTGTGGACGGTGACTGCGAAGTAGTTGATGGATGGCTCGATCGGGCCTACAGCGAACTCGCAGCCAAACCAGACGTAGCAGCAGTATGCGGGCGCAGGCGCGAACGATACCCCCAAGCCAGCATCTACAACCAATTGTGCGACATCGAGTGGGATACCCCCATCGGCGAAACCAAAGCCTGCGGTGGCGACTCCATGATGCGCACCACCGCATTTGAGCAAGTCGAAGGTTTCAATCCCGCACTAATAGCCGGCGAAGAACCCGAACTGTGCTTGCGGCTTCGCCAAAAAGGTTGGAAAATTCTTCGTTTAGACGCAGAAATGACCCTGCACGACGCGCAAATGACCAGTTTCGCTCAGTGGTGGAAGCGGGCTCAAAGAGCGGGTCACGCCTATGCCGAAGGTTCCTGGATGCACGGAACCGAACCAGAGCGCCATTGGGTCAAAGAAACGCGCAGCACCTGGTTTTGGGGCTTAGTCTTGCCAGCGCTAGCCTTGGCCATGACATGGCCGACAAAAGGCTTGAGCTTGTTACTATTGAGTGGCTACCTCTTAGCAACCTATCGCACCTATAACTATTATATAAAGCATCGGGATCTCACAACTAAAGACGCATCCATCTACGCTTTGTCATGTGTATTAGCCAAATTTCCCCAGCTACAAGGTCAAATCCAGTTTCACCAGCGCCGATTGCTGGGGCAGCAGAGCAAGCTAATAGAATACAAAACCACCAACTCTATTAATTCAGCCAGCTAGAATTAGAGGTAACGTCCCAGAAAATGTATCCCTCAGTAGTAAACAAAGGAGTAATAAAAGATTAAAAGTTTTACTAAGTGTCGAACCGTGCAATCCTGACGGGGCATCAGTACCTTTGGTGGAATATAATTATTTCAGGAAATAAACAATTTAGTTAATGCAACACTCGTTACCCATATTAGAAATAAACCCGCCCTTGAAAAACACCCAGAATATGAAAAAGCCATCTACCTCGAAGAAGGAAAGTTAGCCAAGCAATATTATAAAATAGTCCTCGAAAAGCTTCCCGCAAGCGGGCGAATAAATTGACCTATTTATCATGCCTTGACTTACTCAATTTCTGAGCACTTCAATCAACAAGTATATCAAAAATTCAAAGGAAAAATCCTCAACGGAGATTATGACATATAACCTTTCTCATAAAGATGAGGTATGATGTAACTGAGATGTTGCACATTCCATTTGGGTAAATATTCATCAAAAACTATTTTCAGATTTTTTTTAAAATCATCAGTCACCTTTAGACCAATTTCATAGATTTTATCTACCACATTTACAACTACAGATAGACCCTTGTTAGTGTGAGTTTTTTACATGAGACTTTTGACTAAATTTACACTTGTAAAAATCACTCCTTGACCGGCTCTGGCTATATGAGGGAAGAGTCGATGTTCAATGGGATTGTATTTAGATGTATACGGAGGGTAATGAGCTATTCTGATCTCAATTCCAATTTCATCTACTAACTTTTGTAAATCTTGCTTAAAGATATAATGATTAGCATTATTGCTACCGCCACCATCACACTTAGCTATAATCGAATTGGCATGAGGATAGGCGGCTTTTCCCTAATTATTCCACCAGTGTTTGATGGATTCACAAGCAAATTCACTGGCATCTTTACTGTTACCTAATGTTACATATCCTCGATTTTTTGGGCAATCGTAAATTCCATGTGGAATCACTTTTCCACAACCTAAACTCCAACAATCATGGTCTAAAGTAATGACAGGTTCGGTTGTATAAAGAGTACCGGGACGATACAAATTCCCTAAAAATTCTTTCTTTTTGGTATCAAAACTAATAATGGGATTACCTGCTTTTCTATACTGTGTGTCGAGCCTTGCAATATTTTCAATTTGAGAATTACGATTTTTATTAGTTCCTATCGTTTGCTTTTTTTGTGCTTGTTGATTGACCCATCTATGCTTTTTTAAGAGGTTACTTGTTAGAGGAAGACTGACAATAAATCCGGCAGAATTCAGTCCCAAAGCTATTTCTTTATGCGTCCAATTAGTCCATTTAATCAACTCATTCATTGGGTCTCTCGCTGTCTTAAATTTTCAGAGTTATAAAAAGGCTTCATCAATGCCGCTCTGAGTATATAAAATACTTTTTCTGCCTCCTCCTTTTTTTGATTCTTAAATTATCGATAGTCGTTTCATCCATTTTTTCTAAATCCTCAATTCCCTGAACAATAGTATTTCGACTGCAGCCGAAAAGTTGCATTATATAGCTAATTCCACCCCCTCCCTGTTTTTGGGCTTCTATCGCTGCATACCTTCTTTTATCCTTTTATGTATGATAAAGAGTTATAAAGTTTCTTCATTTCTGACTCAAGTGAACTAGAATAAAACATAGATTTAAAGGTAAGGTAGGGTGGTAAGATAGAAAAATAAGAAAGCAAGTTTCTCTCACTTTTGGTGAAAATTGCGACCGAGGGCTGTTTTTCATTATATCCGAAAATACATCAAGTTATTTATTTTTCATTCCTTATTATGGCGCAGTAAATTATTTAACCAAACAGTTTGTTTTGCGAGAATATGCAACGGCAAATTCTGAGAATACAGTGGCTTTCTTAAAAGATTTACAATCTTTAAATCCCGAAGCCAGACATTTAATTATTTGGGAGGGAGCTAGCTATCACAAATATAAAGAGATGAAAGCTTACCTAGAAGAAATTAATCAAGGCAAAGAGGGGGATGAATGGCCTTTAACTTGTGTCCTGTTTGCTCCCAATGCTCCGCCTGCAGAATCAAGTCGAAGATATTTGGCTTCATGCCAAGACTTGGGTGAGAAAGTTTGGGAATCGGCTCAGTTATGAATGCCTTGGTTAAATGGTTCTTCAATTTTACCATACAGTCACAAAGCTTTGACTTTCTAAAGTTACACAAATTTGGTAGGTTTGAACCAACACTCAATGGAACTGCTGCTCGATTAAACTCTTAATTAATTTACTAATGATTTGCGTTCGCTATATATTTTTATCTTTAGCCCCAACTTAACATATTTCGGGCTATTTTTATTACTTATTTATTCAATTTCAACACTTCTGAATCTGTCATTATTAGGACGGATAGCTTTTAATGCTTTAAACCGAGAGCAATCTTTTCGGCGTAGCAATCAGCAAAAATCCAATCGAGCTGCAATGGATAATAAGTATATGCTGACTATTCTTGCTGCTTGTTTATTCCACCCAACATGATGATGCCTCTAAATCCCCTTGTCAATAGCGTTTGAGATGCGCTTACCCTGAACTGAATCCCCCGTGCACAGGAGAAGATTGGAATGAGTGGTGGGAACACGTTTTTGCTACGGTTTATTGGCTGAATGTTCGCAATGATTACCGCGTTGATGATGGGGAAATTCACAACGAACCGGACAATCGCGCTCAGGGTTGGGGCGGGACTAGGGCTGACTATTTTGAATTGGTTAAGGTGGCCAAAGATGCGATCGCCTTTGTTTATATAGCGAGCGCACATCATTCATAAATCGATCGAGGGTTCGATCGAGCAGTAGTTTCATGAGAATTTTGGCTCAAAA
>NZ_JAUBQX010000070.1:4190-30027 GCF_036701505.1 Microcoleus sp. Pol11C2 | reverse complement strand
ATTTAGTTGTTATGGCTTTGTGAACCATACTAGCCGTCCCTGAGTATTTTTACTCACTTAGGCTAAACGAATCGCACAGGACTGTATTGATTTTAAACCTTCGTCACCAAATCGGCTATGAAGGAATAAGTCTGTTGGCAGTTGGCAGAAGAAAGAAAAAAATTTTAGCCTTCTACCCTCTACCCTCTTCTCTCTTCCTTCTTCCCTCTTCCGTCTTCCCTCTTCCTTCTCTATGATTCCAGTTATTTCGACTATTCCTGTGGTGCAGCTTGCTTCGGGCGATCGGCTTTCACTGCAAGTCTATCAGTTCCAAGGTGCGATTCCCGGCAAAAAAGCTTATCTCCAATCTAACCTCCACGGCGCTGAGATTAGCGGTAATGCTGTGATTTACCAATTAATTGAGTTTTTAATGTCTTTGGACAGCAGCCAGTTAAGCGGGGAAATTTGGCTAGTTCCGGTTTGCAATCCTGTGGGTGTCAGCCAGCGATCGCACCATTTTTCCCCTGGTCGCTACAATCTTTATGATGGGGTAAATTGGAAC
This sequence comes from Microcoleus sp. Pol11C2, assembly GCF_036701505.1. Taxonomy (NCBI): domain Bacteria; kingdom Bacillati; phylum Cyanobacteriota; class Cyanophyceae; order Oscillatoriales; family Microcoleaceae; genus Microcoleus; species Microcoleus sp. Pol11C2. The sequence continues at coordinate 29,486 of NZ_JAUBQX010000070.1, read as the reverse complement.
CGGATTTTCTGGGATTTTGAAAAACAAGGGGAAGATATTCGGGGTTTTGCTAAGTCTCACATCCATCTCGATGCCGATACTGTCAAAGTTAATTACAGAAAAGCTATTGCTTTGAGTTTTGCGAAAGAGTTGGAAAAAATTAACGCTCCTAGTTGCCGCCCCTACAGCGAACTTTACCGATATCAGCTACAATCTTTGTGTTTGGATGCTGACTATGTGCTCGACTTGCACAGTTCTACGAATCAAAGTTTAGATTACCTTTACTGTTTTAATTCCCGCGAGGAGAGTGCAAAAGCTTTTTTGCTCGATCGCGCAATCTTGATGAACGAGTACGACGGCGATGCTTTTGACGAGGCGTTTCTCAAGCCTTGGCTGGCTTTGGAGAAGATTTTGGCAGAGTTGGGAAGTGCACTCCAATTTGACGTGGAAGCTTGGACTTTAGAATTAGGTTCGGGGATGGAAATGAATCCCCAGTCGGTGGCGAATGGCTTGCGGGGCATCAAAAATTACTTAGCAAGTAAGGGTTTATTGAAACTAGATGGATTTCCTCTCCCGGAAACTGCCGCCCATCAAGTTATTTTCACTTCCAAGAATTCAGTGAGCAAATACTACGCGCCGGCGGGCGGGATGATTCAAAATCGAGTGCAATTGGGGAGTTATGTCAAAAAGGGCGATCTGCTTTATCAAATTCTCAGCTTTAATAAGAATGGGGAATTTCCGAGTTTAGTTGATGTGTGTGCTGAGTCGGATGGTTTCATTTTTGATGTTTCGACCAATCAGTCAGTAAATCAAGGAGAGTATGTGTTGTCTGTGATGGCAGATTGAGAATACCAAGAAACCCGGTTTCTTGAAGAAACCGAGTTTATGAAAACCTATTGGTAGTCCAACCAGAATTTACCAGAAAGAATTGGTTTAAAGCCTCTCTCTTTTATGGAGAAATTAAAAGAAGAATATTCATGACTCCAATCCTCTTCCTTCCAGGTAGAGGTCGCTGTCAACTGTCAACTGTCAACTGTCAACTGTCAACTGTCAACTGAAGATATACTATTGAATAGGGCTTGTTTAAATTCCGCTGCACTTTTATAATAAATTTCTGGATTGTCAATTAAAGCGCGATCGATAACGGTGGCTAGCGGTTGAGGAATTGCAGAAGTGCGATCGCGCACAGGAACCGCATCATTTTGTAAAACCGCCAAAAACGGGTCTTGATCCTCCAAATTTCGCTGGGAAATCCCGTTATCATCACATACAAACAAGCCGCTGGATTTTGGATTTTGGATTATAAAAACTTCTACTCCCCCCTTAATAAGGGGAGGACAAGAGTTTGTAAGGTGCGTCAGTGCGGAGATTCTCAATTTTTGAGAAGATAACGCACACTGACGCACCCTACAATTTAAGGTGACGGTTTATGGTTGAATGAAAATACCGATCGCATTATGAACTCTCGCAGCAGTTGACGGAGGTCGATCGAGCAAACTACCTCCCAAATACAAACTCGTCGAACTTCCCCCATCCAAATTTAAAGCCTCCACAGCACCCATTTGCTGCAATATCTGCGCCAGTTCTGCGAAATTTGGCCCAGCCCCGCCCGCGCGATTGTGCACCGCTACAATCAGCAAATTCCCCGCAGCATTTCGCCCGATCGCACTTCTAATTGCTGTCTGTCTAACATACGCATCACTAAACCCTTCCGCCTTCGCATCCAGCACAACTCGACTGTTTTGAACTAACACAGGCCCGCCGCCGAGAATGTAAGGAAAACGGTTAAAATCAGCAGGAAAAGAGTTAGTTTCCAGACGCAATAATGTACCGGGAGTGAATTGAGAGGCAGGCGAAAAATCGGAACGCAAAGCCAAAATATAACCGTTAGCTGGAATGGGAAAACTTGTTGTTCCCGGCGCACCTCCGGGGGATTGGCTGACAACTCGCTCGTCAGCAACTGTCACAACTATTTCATTGCCGGACAGCGGAGTATAAGTTGTTCCCCAATCAGGAGTGTAGCGACCGATTCCCGGTTGTACGTAGGCACTATTGAGATGAGAAACAGGCAAAAATTGATTTGCCGGAGTTATCAAAGTTTCTTGCAAAGTAAAACGCTCGATCGCAAATTCTCCTCGATCGTTCCAGGCGATCGCCCCCCGGTTCAATATCGGCCCGGAAAGCCATTTATTATCACGCCGAATTGCCCCTAAAGCTAAGCGATTAATTCGATTGAAAAAACCTGCATTAATTGCAGCCGCCGCTCCCGAAACTTCGGCTGTTTGCAATAAAGGTGCAGTGCCTTGGTCTGTCGGCGGATTGCTGAGAATTGGTCGAATTTTTACACCCGATTGACGCGGATTAACTTCTAACCAAACTACTGGAAAACGAGCAGTTCCTAAATTTTGATACTGCTGCCGCCACTGCACACCGGGAGCCCAAAGAATGTTTTTTTCTACTAACGAATCGGGGCGAATGTCGATAACTAATCGATTGGGATTTCCCAGGCTGAAAACTTGCGGCCGCCAACCTAAAGGAATCGTCACTTTGACTAGGGTTTGAGCGCCAGCAGGTTCGACTTTTAGTGATAGCAATTGTTTGCTGGGGGCAAAAGTGCGATCGACCGCATTGCCATCGGCTTTGGCATCGATCGCGATCGACCATTCTTGACCGGCGATCGGCGCTGCGGGCGTTATTTGCAGCGGGAGGGCGGGTTTGGTCGGGTCGTCTGGTGTTTCGAGGTTTGGCGCTGCGGAGGTTCTAGGTTGGATAGCGGGCTTTGTGGGGTCGTCGGGGGGGTTGGGTGTGGGTGTCGGCGAGGGGCTTGGTTTATCGACAAAGTTGACTTGCCAAGGGGCGGGCCGATCGAGATCTACAACAATGCGATCGCCCGATTCTATTTCTGCTTGCCGAATTCCGGTAACACTTGCTGTTTGAGAAGTAATTTTTAGAATATTCCCATCAGCAGATATCTCCCAGCCCGCAAGTCTAGCAAAATCGGTAACATCTAAGTAACGATACGGGCCTGTTGGCCGCGCTGCTAAGCTTTGAGGGCCAGTTAAAGATACCGAAAACCACTGCACCGGTTGTTTGGTACTGTCGGCGGCGCTGAGCAAATCCACTCCCGCACTTTGCATCAATCCAACGTCAGCAATCCAAGTTCGGAAATCCGCAGAAGTGGTGTTTGCCGACTGCTGAGTCCAACTTAGGGGGAGAATGCGGCCGTTTAGAGACACTTGGCTGCCTTTTCTAATTCTCGAAGATGGCGGTACAGATTGAGCCAAAAACCTATATTCCGACAGGGAATGAATTCCCTCTCTCATAGCTGAAGTTCTCTCAAGAGAACTATCGGTGAATATTTCATTCGGTTTTAACCGACTTTCGCTATCAGCCAGGGAATGAATTCCCTGGCGGGTTCTCGAAGCATGAATCAGCCCAGCCCTCTCGCCCTCTTGTGTTCTTCCGGGTTGATTCCAGAGCAAAGACGGGGCGATAGCCAGTACGGGTAAAACCGAAACTGACAATATTGGACGCCAATAGGACAAATTACGTTTCACAGCTTACAACTCACAATTTCACTTCTAAACGCATGGGTGTCTAGAAACCCGGAATATCCGTATGTTTCTTGCTACTAAACCCGATCTTTTTGACGATGACTACGATCGGCATGAATCTGTCGAGCGAGTCTAGGTTAGTCGAGCGCACTAATTGCGCTAAAGCCCTACTACAAACTGCTCACCCCGGAATAGAAATCACAAACTCCGCACCCTGCCCCAAAGAAGAATTCACGAGTAACTTACCTTTATGTTTTTCCACAACAATTTGGTGGGCTATAGACAATCCTAATCCGGTTCCTTGACCCACAGGCTTGGTTGTGAATAAGTGGTTAAAGATGTTTTCCTTGACTTCGTTCGACATCCCCACTCCATTATCCTTAATGCGAATCAAAACGTAATTTTTGAATTCGCTCAGAGAAGTTTGAACCGTGATTTGATTAGGTCTGGCTTTAATTTCATTAAAAGTGCGCTCCTTATTTGACTCTTCCAGAGCGTCAATGGCATTTGCCAGTACGTTCATGAATACCTGGTTTAACTGCCCGGGAAAGCATTTCACTAGGGGCAAGTTACCATACTCTTTCACAACTTCAATGGCAGGGCGGAACTCGCTGGCTTTTAAACGGTGCTTGAGAATTAGCAGAGTGCTTTCGAGTCCGTCGTGAATATTGAAAGAAACTGGTCGATCGCTATCTGCCCTGGAAAACGTTCTCAAACTCGTACTGATATTGCGGATGCGCTCAACTCCCTCCTTCATCGAGCCAATCAATTTCGGCAAATCTTCTCGCAAATACTCCAAGTCTATATCCTCAATTTCTGCTTCTATTTGCATTCCCGGATTGGGAAATGTTTCTTGATAGAGATCGATCAAATTGAATAAATCCCCGACGTATTCTTGAGCGGGTTGCAAATTGCCGGCGATAAAGCCTACGGGATTGTTAATTTCGTGGGCTACCCCTGCGACTAAATTTCCGAGAGCAGACATTTTCTCACTTTGCACCAATTGCAGTTGCATCTGTTTGAGATCGTGAAGATAAAACTCTAGTTTTTGGGCATATTCCTGGGATTGCTCATAAAGCTGTTGAGATTGCTGATACAAGCGGGCGTTTTCCAGCGAGATGGCAGCTTGGGAGCAGAGGATGTTGAGGAGGGCGACGCGATCGCGAGTGAATGCCCCCATTGTCAGATTATTTTCCAAATACAGAATTGCCATCATTTTGCCTTGATGGATAATCGGAGTACATAGGATGCTCTTAGGCTCTTGCTGCTTTATATAAATGTCAGAAGTAAATATTAATTCAGTCTTGACATCATCGAAAACTAAGGTTTTCTGGGTCCGTTTGACGTAATTAATGACTGTCTGGGGAATTGATTGGCTCTCCTCCATCTCAATAGTTTCTTGCAGAAGACAGCCTTGGCGATCGCTACAGTGAACAGCGATTTTCCAGTTGTCATCTTCTTTCAAAATCAATACTCCTGTTTGAGCGCCTGCATTTTGAATCGCCACTTCCATCAGGGTAGTGAGCAATTGTTCAAGCTTTATTTCGCTAGACAGAGCTTGATAAGCTTTGATAACCGTGGGTAAATCTAGGACTGCGATGCTGGTACTCCCAGTAATTGTTTGGTGAGTACTAGAAATGAATGAAGTCTCATTGGAGGTAATACCTTCCCCGAAGGAACGAGCTTTTTCCTGTTTTAAGATACGGGCCAGAAGTTGGGGATAGCGTTGTTCTAGATCCTCGATTTTTGCTTTCGCTCCCCACCGAGCATAAGCATAGTAAGCATCTATTAGATATACCTGACCAACTTTTTCTTTCCCCCATGCCAAGTAAAATTTAGCAGCCAATTCATTCGCCAGAGCTTCCTCGTTGAGATAATCGTTTTCTTTAGCAAGAAAAAGGGCGCGATCGTAAGTCTCCATCGCCTGCACATTTTCACCCAGCACTCGGAACAGTTCGGCTTCCACTAGGTAACATTTGTGAGAAAAATTCATAGGGGCGTGATGTGCCCACTTATGAAGAGTTTCCTGGTTGCTTTTCACTTTTTCCAGATGTTCTTGTTTTTCTTCCGATGAACTCACCTCGGTACAAACTCCCAGCCGTGCTAGAGAATCATAAAAGTAGAACATCGGCACGTTAAGCATACCCGTCACCGCGTCTAAATACTGTTCGGCTTGCCGAGCATTTTCTAAAGCTTGCTCGGTTTCTCCAAACAGGTAACACACAAGCATTTTATGGAAGTACAAATAGTGAAGCCCGTTGCGATCGTTTGCTTCGATGTGAAATGGGAGCATTGTTTCTTCATTATAGGCATCTCCCACAAATTGACAGGGATTTTCCGATCGCCCCAGCAGGTTTAATAAAGCCTGATGAACGATTTGGGTATAATTTAACGCTACTTCTTGTTTGAATTGAACCAGCGCATTGCAGTAGGTGGCTACTTCCTCTTCGAGTCCCGCGATTTCTCGACCGATTAAATATGAATATTGAGAGATTTCTTTGGCTGAATATCCTAATTCTAGCTCTCCGGTTTCCAGTCCTATCGCGTAACCCTCTTTTAAAAGAGGGATAGTTTCTTTAACATGATGTTTGCCATGTATGATGTGAACGCCGACTGTATAAAATACTTTGGTTTTGAGGTAATTGGCATTAAAGCGATCGACAATATTTAACGCCAATTGCCCAAATTTAAACCCTGTTTCAATGTCTTGAACTACACCACTTAATATCAATCCATACAAGCCGTAAGCAAAGGCAGATAAGGGGGCATTCCCATAACTAACCGACAAATGCACCATTTCCACAATAACCAGTGGCAGGAGAAGTGGAGCCGTGATGTAGGCTGGAGAAACTAAACCTGATAGAATCCGCAAGGCTGCTTGCTTTTGGAGATTTTCCATTTCTGGCAAATCAATAAACTCGGCGATTTTTTTCCCCGCAAAAAGTGACGCTGTTTGTTCTAGTCGCTGCTGAATATCTGCCGGAGTTGGATTTTCTGGGAAGCAGATTCCCAAGAGTTTGAGAACTGCTAACCCCATTTCAACGGCTTGTTTGGGTTTGACTTGCGCCGTACAAGCAGAAAGCTCGATTTCATACACTTTCACCTTATCCAGCAGCGTTCTGGCATGGTGCAGGACTAAATCAGCTAATTCCTCCATGTCCTGAAAATCATAGCTCAGGTATGCAGTTTCTGCCCCTAATACGTGTAGATCGAGGGCTGTTTCATAGTGAGTTTGCCAGCTATCGGAAGTTAGGATTTGCCTGCCAAAACTTAAATATTTGCGTGCAGCAGCATAAGCGGTAGCAGTCTTTGCCTTGCGTCCCGCGATCAAATTCAACTCAGCCAGTTCGTAACGCTGGGTGGGTTCGGCAATTAAATCAACACCATAATTCAACTGGTTGACTATATTAAAAATTTGCTCTTCTCTTTCTGTTCTCGGAGTATTAATCAACAAAAGTTGACCAATATTGAAGTGAGTAAATTGTTTCTGGGATTCGGGAATCAAAACGTAAGCTGCTTGCTGTACGCGATCGTGCAGAAATTTGTAATAACAGGAGTCGGGATTTTGGAACCATGAGTCAGAAGTATTGCTTTCTCCTTCTGAATTTTGATTTATGAATTCAAAGTCGTCTGAAGTGAAAAATTTATAAACTTCAGTCAGTGGGAGAATCAACCCTGCTTCCAAAGCTGGCCACAAGTTTGCTGCCGTATCTGAAGCAGATTTTTCACAAACTACCGCCAATGTTGCTAAATCAAATTCGTTGCCAATGCAAGCAGCTAACTTTAAAACTTCTTGCGTCTCGGGGGGCAACTTTTGCAATTGAAGCGCCATGAACTCTACAACATCATCGGTCAGGGCTAAGGTTCGCACTGTGGCGATATCGCACTGCCAGTGCCGCGCCTCAAAATTAAAAGTAATTAACCCATCTTCATGCAAAGATTTGAGAAACTGTGTGCTAAAAAATGGATTGCCTTGGGTTTTTTGATTGACCAGTTCTGTTAAGGGCATAGCCAACGCTCTAGAACAAACTAAAGTATCGGCAATCAAACAATTCAAATTGAAGCGATTGAGTGGCGCGAGGGTAATGGTGTTTACTGTAGCTCCCGTTTGTTGAATGTCCGATAATGTCAGGACCAAAGGGTGTACGGGACTGACTTCGTTATCTCGATACGCTCCAATTAATAAGAGATAGCGACGATCGCGATCGCTCGTCAGAAGTTGAATCAACTTCAATGAGGCTGAATCGGCCCATTGCAAGTCGTCTAAGAAAATGACGAGGGGATGTTCTTGGGTGGTGAAGACTTGAATGAACTTCTCAAACAACCGATTGAAGCGATTTTGGGCAGCACTGCCGACGAGTTCTGGTGCCGGTGGTTGCTCTCCGATAATCCGCTCTACTTCGGGAATTACCTCAATGATTACCTGAGCATTATCGCCCAATGCTGCCAGAATTTGAGTCTTCCACTGCTCAACTTTAGCATCTGTTTCGCTCAGCAATTGCTCCATTAAATCGCGAAAAGCTTGTACAAAAGCTGAGAAGGGTTGGCTGCGCCCAAATTGGTCGAATTTGCCTTTGATGAAGTAGCCTCTAGCTGCGACAATCGGTTTGTGAACTTCGTTGATTGCGGCGGTTTTGCCAATTCCGGAGGAGCCAGCCACCAGCATCATTTCGGCGCTTCCTGCACTCACGCGATCGAAGGCTCTCAGTAGAGAGAATACTTCGAGTTCTCTACCATATAATTTTTCTGGAATGATAAACCGATCGCACAAATCTCGCGTTCCCAATTTAAAGGAAGTAATTTGACCTGTCTCTTCCCATTCGTGCAAACAATTTTCCAAATCAAACTTGAGTCCGATCGCACTTTGATACCGCTCTTCAGCATTTTTCGCCATCAGTTTGCTAACAATTTCAGACAGCACCAATGGAACGCTATTGTTGAGGTGATGGACTGAGATAGGCTGCTTTGCCAGGTGACAGTGTACTAACTCTATGGGATCGTCACTTTGGAAAGGCAACTGTCTCGTCAGCAGTTCGTAGAATGTGACTCCCAGAGAGTAGAAATCCGTGCGGTAGTCAATGCCCCGGTTCATTCGCCCAGTTTGTTCTGGAGATATGTAAGGTAAAGTGCCTTCGAGGACGTTGGGATTTTGAATTTCTTGGGTTTGGCGCGGCAACAGGGAAGCGATGCTGAAGTCAATCAGCTTCACTTCTTTGCTGGCGGGGTTAATTAGAATGTTGGCAGGTTTGAGGTCTTTATGGATGACGTGGTGGCGATAAAGTCCGTCGAGTGAGTTAGCAATTTGAATTGCAATGGGAAGAAACTCGTTAATAGGCAAGCCTTTGAGGGGTTCGTTGCTCGCGAACACTAAACTAGCGAGGTAGCTACTTAAGGAAATTCCCCCAAAGTCTTCCATCACCAGAGCGTAGTGGTTATTGTAAGTCTCCAGGCTGTATGCCTTGACAGTGCCGGGGATTTGTAAGTTTTTAGCAATGACGTACTGGTTGCGGAAGTGAACGAGTTCGTTGAAGCGAGGAAAGTCATTTCGCAGCAGTTTAATCACGACGGGCTGCTGATCGGAAGAGCGAAGACCACGATAAACTAGAGTTCGATTACCGGCGTATATTTGCTCGTTAATATGATATCCTCGAAAAATATTTGTTATGCTAGCCATATTTACGTATTCCTACTACTTCTGTCTAGCTGCAGCTTTTTAGAGTTACTATCTACTATTTTCGCTCTATCGGCCGTGCTATTTATTAACTATACTTAGTTTAATCTACTGTGTAGCTTAAATTATAAAAAAGCGATTTTCAAAACAAGACTTAATATTTTATGTCATAGTTGTTGATACTGGAGTTGAAACTAACTAGAAAATTAAAGATGCTAACGCTGATTGAACGACAACCGTTCATTATTAAATAGGAACTTAAGAAGCTAATTAATAGGCGTAGCCTCATTAAGGGATAATTTTTGACACTCTGGGGTCTAAAAAAACTGAGATTCTTGATTAAAAGAGGCGATTTGTTGATACAGGATTTCTCCAGCCTCAGTAGATGTCATCTGTTCACAAGCATTTAGGGTGTCACCCCAAGTTCCCCTATGTCCTACGGTACGCATTTTCTCCTGGAGGATATTTCTAGTTGCATTACCATCGCGATCGCAAACACACTGTCCCTCAAGCTTGATTAATAGCACTAAAGTTGTGTTGTTTGCGGTAATATGTGAATTCTCTAAAGCAGGAAACCGATTAATTTTATAAATTCACGGGGTAATATAAGTTGATAAAGTTTTGGTCATTAATCTCAATCTTTACCAGGATTAACTCTGGAATAAATTCCCCCGTGTTCCTTCTACAGAGCCAGCTAAAGTCTCGCTTTTTTTCCGTTTGCCAACGTTATTTTAGAACAAATAAAAATGAAATGTCCCCAATGCAATCCACTCAAGTCAATAAAAACGACCACCATATATCTCAATAAAATTACACAAGTCAAGTTTGTGAGCGCGAGTCGATTTTAGATTTGAGATTGGCTGCACAGATGAATCTGGAAGCTTGAACAATAGTTTAAAATTTTTGCCTCTCTACGACTCCTGTCAGAAAGTCAAGCATCCGTTTTTGGGCGTGGTAAAAAAGGCTGCGCTGCCTCTACTAGATCCTCATAATGTGTCAGAAATCGTTGAAATAGAATTCATTGATGAGTTACAAACGTTTGTGGGTAAAAAAATACAAATTAGAGTTATGCCCAACTGTCAACCTTTTTCCGCTAGGCATCTTAGCCAGGGTTCTGGACGATCGCTGACCAGACTTGCGTGCAAACTCAGACTGTAAGCGGTGAAATTTTATCAATTTCTTGATACAATTGATGTTCGCGGCCCGAGGGTTGACTGCACAATAAGACAGGTTTTACCAGTTGTGAACCGCGCTGCTACAACATTGCACCTACTGACTGAGCGGGCAGGTGGCTTTTGTGTCTGCGGGCGCTGACGAAAGCAACTCAACAGCGCAGCAAGCAAAATAACGCTAAAGTTACTATCTACCTGAGTCCGCAAGGCTACCCTTCCGAACTCAGGAAAAACCCACACAAAAAACTAGATCGCCTGCAATGTATCTAGTTGCAGGACGGCGATCGCCCAAAGCATCACTGCTTTTTAACAGCAGGGTATTCTAGGAGACATCTCCGAGGGGATGCGAGCGAGATAATTTAAAATCTGCAAACAGGGTTTCAGTGCTAAGTACAGGCCGCATAGACGTAAATTTTTAATCAACTCAGCTTCCAACGTGCTGTCTTAAAGTTTACTAGGCTCCCACCGCTCGGCAGCCTTCTCTCTCCGAGCTATAAAAACGCATCAACCACACAATCACGGAAATAACATTCAATCAACATGGGTAACACGATCGATCCAAACAGAAACGTGCATCAGACTCAGCGAGGAACTCCCTATGCCGGCCAAAGCTGGTTAGTGGAAGAAAGAGATGCCTGCGGTGTGGGCTTTATTGCCAACCAAAGCGGTGAAGCCACCCACTCGATTATTGAGAAAGCCCTTCCAGCTTTAACTTGTCTAGAACATCGCGGCGGTTGCAGCGCCGACCAAGATTCCGGCGACGGTGCGGGTTTGATGACCGCGATTCCTTGGGAATTGCTGGATGCTTGGTTTGCCGAACAGGGAATTGTGCCTCCCGCACGGGAAAACTGCGGCGTGGGAATGCTGTTTCTGTCTCAAGATAAATTTCAAGCGACTATAGCGCGGCAGGTGGTTGAGCAAGTTCTGACCGATCGCGGGCTGACAGTTGTGGGATGGCGCAAAGTTCCCATTGTACCGTCGGTTTTGGGCGAGCAAGCGCTAGAAAATCAACCTCAAATCGAACAAGTAATTGTCAGTTCACCGCAATTAGCCGGAGACGAACTCGACAGACATCTATTTCTGGCGCGCCGCACGATCGGACACGCGCTGTCAAATCGCCCCAACTTCACCCGCGAAGACTTTTATACTTGCTCTTTCTCCTGCCGCACGATCGTCTATAAAGGCATGGTGCGATCGGCCGTACTGGCAGAATTTTACCCAGACCTGAAAAATCCCGCTTATAAAAGCTCCTTTGCCGTCTATCATCGGCGCTTCAGCACCAACACCCTGCCCCGCTGGCGCTTAGCCCAGCCGATGCGCTTGCTGGGACACAACGGGGAAATTAACACGCTGTTGGGCAATATTACCTGGATGAAGGCGCGGCAAGCGAATTTAGCTCACCCGAATTGGAGTCAAGCTGATATCGACACGTTTAACCCAATTGTCAATCCCGAAAGCAGCGATTCGGCAAACTTGGACAACGTGATGGAGTTGTTGGTACACTCCGGCCGCACCCCCCTGGAATCCCTGACAATTCTGGTTCCCGAAGCTTACAAAAATCAGCCGGATTTAGCTCCTTATCCAGAAATTGTCGATTTTTACGAATATTACAGCGGCATTCAAGAACCTTGGGACGGCCCCGCACTGCTGGTGTTCAGCGACGGCAAACAAGTAGGTGCTACGCTCGATCGCAACGGTTTGCGGCCGGCGCGCTACTGCATTACTAAAGACGGTTTGGTAATTGTGGCTTCCGAAGCCGGAGTTGTCGATATTCCCGAAGCAGATATTGTCGAAAAAGGCCGTTTGGGGCCAGGACAAATGATTGCAGTTGACCTGCAAACTCAAGAAATTCTCAAAAATTGGCAACTCAAACAGCGAATTGCTAAGCGGCATCCCTACGGCGAATGGCTGCAAAAACACCGTGAAACCTTGGAACCGCAGCCTTTTGCCGAAACCGCAACCCTCGACTCGCAAACCCTGTTAGCAACCCAAACTGCTTTTGGCTACACCGCCGAAGATTTGGACATGGTGATCGTCGAGATGGCGAGTTCTGGGAAAGAACCGACTTTCTGCATGGGCGACGACGTTCCCTTGGCTGTGTTGTCAGAAAAGCCTCAGTTGCTGTACAACTATTTCAAACAGCGGTTCGCTCAAGTGACAAATCCGCCGATCGACCCCCTGCGCGAGGGAATGGTGATGTCGCTGACGATGAATGTGGGCCTGCGGGGCAATTTACTGCAAGCAATACCAGAAAATGCCAAGCGGCTGAAAATTGATTCCCCCGTACTCAACGACGCTGAACTGTGTTTCTTGAAAGATCAAAAGTCTTTCCCCGCAACCGAATTGTCAACGCTTTACAAAATTGCTGCCGGGCCTGGAGGTTTGAAAACCGCAGTCGAGCAACTTTGTCAAAAGGCGGCTCAAGCCGTGCGCGAGGGTTCGAGAATTCTGATTTTGAGCGATCGACTTTTGAAGAAAGAAGGCGATGGATCTTCTGTTGGATTGAGTGCAGAATGCACTTATATTCCGCCGTTCCTGGCAGTTGGCGCGGTTCACCACCACTTAATTAACGTCGGCCTGCGGATGCAAACTTCCCTAGTTGTGGATACCGCCCAATGTTGGAGCACTCACCACTTCGCTTGTTTGCTGGGTTACGGGGCGGTGGCTGTTTGCCCTTACTTGGCATTGGAAAGCGTGCGCGCCTGGTGGTCTGACGCCAAGACTCAAAATTTGATGCAGCACGGCAAAGTTCCCAATATTACCGTCACACAGGCTCAAGCTAGATACCGCACAGCGGTTGAAAACGGCTTGCTGAAGATTATGTCGAAAATGGGGATTTCGCTGCTGTCTAGCTATCAGGGGGCGCAAATCTTTGAGGCGATCGGCATTGGCGGCGATCTGCTCGATTTGGGCTTCAAAGGCACTGTTTCCCGCATCGGCGGTTTGAGTGTCGCGGAACTGGCTAACGAGGTAATGTCTTTCCACAGTCAGGCTTTCCCAGAATTGCACCTCAAAAAGCTGGAAAATTACGGCTTTGTGCAGTATCGGCGGGGTGGTGAATATCACATGAACAGCCCGGAAATGGCTAAGGCTTTGCACAAGGCTGTCACTACTTTTAAGGTTCAAACTAACAGTAATGGCAACGGGGCCGAACCAAAAATGACACCATTTGGTGACAAAAATGGTGAAAGTGCCTACGACCATTACGAGGTTTACAAGCAACAGCTCGAAAACCGCCCGGTAACGGCTTTGCGGGATTTGCTCGACTTTGCGAGCGATCGCCCTCCCATTGCAATCGAAGATGTAGAATCTGTAGCAGATATTGTCAAGCGATTCGCCACCGGCGGAATGTCTCTCGGCGCTTTGTCCCCGGAAGCCCACGAAACGCTAGCGATTGCGATGAACCGCATCGGCGGCAAATCCAACTCCGGCGAGGGCGGCGAAGACCCGGTGCGCTACAAAGTGCTAAACGATGTGAGCGCTGCGGGCTTCTCACAAACGCTGCCTCACTTAAAAGGTTTGCAGAACGGCGATACAGCTTCTTCATCCATCAAACAGGTAGCTTCGGGACGCTTCGGGGTGACTCCTGAGTACCTGATGAACGCCGAACAAATCGAAATTAAGATCGCACAAGGTGCGAAACCGGGTGAAGGCGGTCAATTGCCGGGGCCGAAAGTGAGCGAGTACATTGCTTATTTGCGCCGATCGAAACCGGGTGTGACGCTGATTTCGCCTCCTCCTCACCACGACATTTATTCGATCGAGGATTTGGCGCAGTTGATTTTTGACTTGCACCAAATCAATCCGAAAGCAGGAGTTTCGGTGAAGTTGGTGTCGGAGGTCGGCATCGGTACTGTCGCCGCTGGTGTCGCCAAGGCAAATGCTGATGTGATTCAAATTTCCGGTCACGATGGCGGCACTGGTGCTTCGCCACTGAGTTCGATTAAGCACGCAGGCTCTCCGTGGGAACTCGGATTGACAGAAGTTCACCGGGTGCTGATGGAAAATAAATTGCGCGATCGAGTTTTGCTGCGCGTTGACGGTGGCTTTAAAAGCGGCTGGGACGTGATTGTAGGCGCTTTGATGGGCGGCGAAGAGTACGGTTTCGGCACGGTGGCAATGATTGCAGAAGGCTGTATTATGGCTCGCGTTTGCCACATGAATAGTTGTCCCGTGGGTGTGACAACTCAACAAGAACACTTGCGGAAACGGTTCCCCGGAACGCCGGAACACGTTGTTAATTTCTTCTATTTCGTAGCACAAGAAGTGCGGAGTTTGCTGGCGAAATTGGGTTATAAGTCGATCGCAGATATCATCGGCCGCGCGGATTTGCTGAAAATGCGCGAGGGGGTGAAACTAACTAAAACCCAAGCGATTAATTTGGATTGTTTGACCAAGTTACCGGATACTAAGAGCGATCGATCTTTCTTGATCCACGGCGACGTACACACCAACGGGCCTGTGTTAGATGATGATTTGCTGGCGGATGCTGAGATTCAAAGTGCGATCGCCAATCACGGCACTGTTAGCAAGAGTGTAAAATTGGTGAATACCGATCGCACTGTAGGCGCACGTTTAGCAGGTGCGATCGCACAGCAACACGGTAACACCGGCTTTAGCGGTCAAATCACCCTCAACTTCACTGGTAGCGCAGGCCAAAGCTTCGGCGCGTTCAATTTGCCGGGGATGACGCTGGTACTGTCAGGCCAAGCCAACGACTACGTTGGTAAAGGAATGCACGGTGGCGAAATCGCGATCGCACCGCCGGCTGGTGCGACTTATGATGCTTCTGAAAATGCGATCGTCGGCAACACTTGTTTGTACGGCGCGACGGGGGGAACTCTGTTGGCTGCGGGTAAAGCTGGCGAACGGTTTGCGGTGCGTAACTCGATGGCGAAAGCAGTCATTGAAGGTGCGGGCGATCACTGCTGCGAGTACATGACTGGCGGCGTGATTGTGGTGTTAGGAAAAGTCGGCCGCAACGTCGGCGCTGGAATGACTGGCGGCTTGGCTTATTTCCTCGATGAAGATGGCACTTTCCCGGCTCATGTCAACGGGGAGATTGTGAAGATGCAGCGCGTTTGTACGGCGGCTGGGGAGGCGCAATTGAAGGAGTTGATTGAGGCTCAGTGCGATCGAACTGGCAGCAAGAAAGCTGAGAAGATTTTAGCAAATTGGTCGGAATATTTGCCTAGGTTCTGGCAAGTTGTGCCGCCGAGTGAAGCGAATTCCCCGGAGGCTTCGGAACAAAAGATTGCTGTGGAAGCGTAATTTCCTAATTGGTTAAATAGATGAGGGGCGACGCGAGTTGCCTCTTTTTTAATCTACTTAGGACTTGCGGAATAATCGATCACTTTTCCAAGAGCAAAAGCGATCTATAGAAGCTGTTGTGCCTTTAAATAGGGTAAAATAAAAATTTACTTTAGTCAATCAATACAAAAATGTCACCCAAAAAATATCTCAATCCCAAACAAATAGAGAAACTCCAAAAAACCTTAAAAGAGCAAGAAAAGGCAGATTTTAGAGAAAAAGTTATGATTTTATTATTGCTCAGTAATGGCAAAAAACAATCTAAAAACTCTGAGTTTTTGGGTTGGTTAGTCAACAAAATCTTTAAAAGAGTCTCTGAAGGAAAACCCCGAGCATCTAGAAATTATAATAGATGAGACAATGAATGAAAATCACAAAAATGCCAGAGATAAATATCGAGAGATATTATTAGAAATAATGGATAAACATCCTCAAACATTAGGATATATTTTTGTCAGAGGAACAGCGCAGAAATTAGCAAGATACTTAGATTTAGGCACAAAAATAAAATTAAGTGGAGGACAAGTTAGGATGATATTAAAGCAAAAAAAGTATGTTTACCTCGCTCGCTAACTAGAGCCGATAATTTAAGTAAAACCACGACAAAAGAACAGCCTTTAAAATAAAAACAGGTGAAGATTTAAAATTAGAAAAAAAACCAGAACTATTACAGATAAGGTTTTGAGACGAAATTGGATTCACCTTAAGAGTCACTATAAGAAATAACTGCTGTAAAAAAGGCAGCAAAAAAAACATCAGAAGAGACCGAAAAAAAGCAGAGTTGATGTAACGTAAGGAGTGAGAAATTCAGCTAAACAAAAGTCGGCAAAGTCACTCAAATAAGGCAATTTATATAATTTTAATCCCGAATAAAATTTTTATAAAGAGCTAATTAATAAATGGATATCAGCAGGAAATTAAGGCTCCAAATTTGCTGATAAAAAAGAAAAAATAGTGATGGTTTTTGATAATGCTAGTTTTCCTAACAAAGAAGATTAACTCAAACAAAGTGAAACACAAATCCCTAATCTCCATTGACAATTCCTCCCCGAATACAGACCCAACTATAACTGAATAGAATTAGTAGGGAGGGTATTTGACCAAAAAATATATTGCCAATCCACTTTTTACATCAAGTGAATAGCTAGAGTATTTATTGCATCGCATCTTAAATGAAGGACAATTAATAATTAACTTGGATCGTCGCAAAATCACAACAATGGTAATGCTTGTATCACCGCTTAAATGTACAACAACTTATAATTAAAACCTACTATGCAGCTTTGATTCAAGCGCGATACTATTTACGGGATAGGGAAAGACTTTCTATTCCCAAGACAGGAGACGTTCAGAGATATGTTCAGCAACAATTCGCTGTCAGTCCAGATCGCGCTCGCCCGAAAATAGCAGAAAATTTGAGGTATTTGCGAAGCTATCGCCGAAAAGTAGATTATGATGATGCAGTACCAGGATTATCCGGTATTGAATTAATAGCTATAGAAGTTGCCGAAAAAGTAAGATATAATTTGAGTAGTTTGTAACCATAGGTTGGAGGGTTAAAATATATGATTATAGATTCTAACAATGTGCCGCAGATTACGGCTTCCAAGTACCCTAGGCAATTCCAATCGGCTGTTTTGCAGAGAGCTAAAAAACGCTTGGGCGATGCTGCCGGATTGCATAATTTGGGGGTGAATTTGGTGAGAATTTGGCCGGGAAGTTATTCTGCTCTCAGGCATTGGCACAGCCGGCAAGATGAGTTAATCTATGTTCGGGAAGGGGAAGTTACTCTGATTACAAATTGGGGAGAGGAAGGCTGAAACCGGGTATGGCGGCGGGTTTTCTGGCGGGGGATGCAGATGGGCATCATTTAGTCAACCGCTCGAATGCAGATGTTGTTTATCTCGAAATTGGCGATCGCACTGATGGTGATTCAGCCAATTATCCCGATGATGATTTAATTGCCAAAGCTAGCGATAATGGTTGGATTTTTATTCGCCAAAATGGCGAGGTTTATGAGAGTTAAAAATTTATGAGTCAAGTCAATCTTTGGAGTTCGGCGGAACACGCTTTATGGTATCTGGCTAAGGCTGATGGTATTCCTCACCGCACTGAAGGTGAAGCGGTTTTGTTGGAGGAAGTGCCGAAAAATGTTAAACGAATTCTGGATGTGGGCACGGGAGACGGGCGGTTGCTAGGTCTGCTTAAGTGCGATCGACCAAATGTTGAATGTGTGGCGATCGACTTTTCGCCAACAATGCTGGAAAAAGCCAGAATTCGCTTTGCTGATGACCCGAATGTCACGGTAATCGAACACAATTTTGATGAACCGCTACCGGATTTGGGCAAATTTGATGCGGTTGTTTCTAGTTTTGCGATTCATCATGTAGCAGACGATCGCAAACGTTCGCTTTACACTGAGATTTTCGAGCTTTTGGAACCGGGAGGCATTTTTTGCAATTTGGAGCACGTAGCGTCCCCAACTCCCGCTTTACACGAGAAATTTCGAGAGGCGCTGGGTATTAGCGATTCGCCAGACGATCCCTCTAATAAATTGCTTGATGTCGAAACGCAATTGCGCTGGTTTAGAGAAATTGGTTTTACCGATGCAGACTGTTATTGGAAGTGGCGCGAACTCGCTTTATTAGTTGGGATCAAACCTGTTTAGCTGCGGGTAAGGACTGCATTCTCGTGTCCTTTTAAAATTGGAAATATTCACAATTAATAAGGTGAGTCAGATTTTTAAACCCTCAATAATCGTTCTATAAATTCACCTGACTCACCCTACAGCTTGATTTTAGTATGCCAGTTGCCTAAGTCCTGAATATAAAAGGTTGCTATCCTAGTAGAAGTTGAACGCGAACAGTTATGATTATTTGAAAATAACCAACAAAGTATTGAGGAGAGAACAGGAAAACTCTTAACCCAAACGATACAGAAAGCAACCGTTTTTTTCAGTAGCAAGCAAATTGAACCTCCAATTTACACTTTTAGTTAGTTGGGACGGAAGATATTGTCCGGCCGCTCGCCCATTGGCATCTTACCCAGTTAGAGAGCTATTTTAAGAGTTATTAACCAAACGATCGAATTAACAACAAACAAAAAGGTATAAAAAATATAGATTGATGGAGCGCAGATAGCTCTCCATAAAGAAGGCATTTTAATTGTTTTTAATGAACCGAGCGGGTGAACAAGACCTTCCGGGATTGAGCGAGTATTAAAACTTTCATCTAAGGCACTTTCATTATTCAAGAATTGGGTAAGTGCATTGGCTCTTTGTAGGTAATAAAATTGCACCTTCCAGTAGGTAGCTTCTAAAAACCAGAAACCCAAAATTATAACGTATCCTAGGGGAACCAACGCATCTATTTTGCTTGTAAAAACCCAACCAATCAACGCTACCCAAATGGTAATTGCTACCGTTTTCAATTGCATCAGAATTGTTGTGAAGTTAGCTATTTTTTTCTCTAGTTCCTCTGCTCCTTGTTGCAGCATTGCTAGCTGAAATTCAAATCGGTCCATTTTTGATTCAGGGAACGTTTATATTATAGTTATCCCAAAAATTATAATCTTCTTTTCTTTCGGTGTCGTTAGAGAACTTCGCCTGACGCACCCTACAAGTCGATTTTAGATTATATAGTAAGGTGCGTCAGCTCCCGAAATTCCCGATCGCCGTTAGAGAACTTCGCCTGACGCACCCTACAAGTCGATTCTTGTGTGACAGTTGCGTCCAGGACTATTAAAGTCACGCACCTTAGTGAATTAAATTAAATCCGGTACTTTAGGTTTGATTCGGCGCTCGTACCAGGTCATTAACGGGGTGGAAGTAATGCCGTGCAAAACCACAGAAATTATGATTGTTGTAAAGGTAATCCAGGCAATTCTTTCGCCGATTTCGCCTTCCAAACCGTGACCGAAAGCATAGGTAAGATAATAGATAGAACCGACACCACGAATGCCGAACCACCCGCACAGCCAGCGGCTGGCGGGATGCAAAGGACTGCCGATCGTACTAATCCAAGCTCCCACAGGCCGGATTAAAAAAATTAATAATCCAGCTACAAAGAGGGAGTAGCCTGCATAGGCTAACATAGGCTCTAAGCGCAAAAGCGAACCTAATAGTAAAATAGTTGCTATTTCCATTAACTTTTCTATGCGCTCGGTAAAGTGGAGTTGGGAAAGTGGCTTGTCTGGGTTGTGGTAACTCCGCTGACCCACAATTCCTGCTACAAAAACTGCGAGAAATCCGTAGCCGTTGACTACTTCTGTGAGGGAATAGGTGAGCAGAATTGTGCTCAGAGCAATGAAATCTTCCATTAATTGATCGGCCGGTCGATAGTGCTGGAGTTGGCGATCGATCCAGGTGACGGCTTTAGCTACTAAAATTCCCATAAGGATACCTGCGGCGATCGCCCAAATCAAGTCAACTGCTACCCACTGCGAAAACCAGTTCGGCCAGTTGTTATCTTTTAGCGCATAAATGCCGAAATAAACAAAGGGAAAAGCTAAAGCATCGTTTAAACCGCCTTCCGATGTTAAACCAAAACGCAATTCATCGTGATCGTCTAGATTAGCTAACTGAACTTCTGAGGCTAAAACTGGATCGGTGGGAGCGAGAATTGCTCCCAATAAAATCGCAGCCCCCCAATCTAATTTCACCAACCAATGACCGATCACAGCAACAGCAAAAATCGAAATTGGCATTAAAAAACCGATCAGCCGCGCTGTGGAATTCCAAGCCCAAAGTTGCAGCGGGCGATTCATTTTTAAGCCGCAACTGAACAGAGAAACAATAACTACAAATTCTGTAAGTCTTTCTAAAAATTGAGCTTCGGGACGCAAGTCAATTAGCTTGACACCGTAGGGCCCCAATCCGATACCGACAATTAGATAAATTAAGGCATAAGACACCGGCAATCGCGAAATCCATCCCGAACCCAAGGTGACGGTCAGCAGGAGGATGCCAATAACTAGCAATTTGAGAATGTAATTATCCACCATAGCGATCGCACTTTTAATCAGGTTTACCAAGTGCGATTTTGACACGTAAAAGCTTCTGGCGCATCCACCGCCCGCTAGATTCAGCTATCCTCCGAAAGTTGCAGTTGTTATACCAAATTCTTTATGCTTCTAACCTGCTGCTGCGGGCTTTGTTTTTATTCACCGTAAACTCCGTCACTGACAATCGCCCGCAATTGTTTATTTCATTCATCCGACTAATAACTAATTACTAATGACTGAGGAATAATAATTAATGAGAAAGACTACTTTTTTCGGTAGGGATGATGTGCATATCTACGTGTTTGATCGATCGCACTAACTCTTGAGTAAAAGAACGCCGCAGCAGCAAATGCTAGCGGGATTGCTGGTTTTGGCCCATCACAATTTGAGTAATGCGATACTGTTTAGCTACCTCCGAAATCGCTTTGGCTCTATTAGTGCCGTTTACCCGCAAAAATTGCCCCTTAAATTATTGACAGAGTTGCTCACAACTTTCAACGTGCAAGCTTTCTGCTTTTACTAAAAATCGGTCTGGAGCGTTGACAAACACAGCATAAAATGCGGCATTTATATAGCTAGCAATCCTCGCCCAGCTCCGCAGCAATTGCAAAAAATTCGGATAAGTTGAGATGCAAACTAAAACTCGTTGGTAAATGTTACAAGATTGACCTTTTAAAGTGGCTGCGTCGTCTTCAACATTGTCTGTGACTTCTGGCAGGGCGAGTTCTAACAAAGCAATGAAATGACGGTTGGCCGGGAATTGGTGGCATTGAAACGTGCCGCCAAATTAAACGGCGGCATTCAGGAATGCCTGTTTTAATTTTAACATCTCACGCCCAAAAATCGTTAATTGAAAGGTTGATTTAAGCGGGAGCTTAGGGCTATTGCCTCAAGGGAATTGCGGCGGAAACTTTGGTTTGCGCAATTCGATCGGTAGCAGCGGGTGCTTCGTGGTAGGATAAGGCGGCAACTGCGGAAATTAGGGCGGTTTTTGCTAATCCTGAACCTGTGAAAGTAGGGTCAAAATCATAATTTTTGGAAAATGCGCTGACGAAGCGAGAACAGGAAATATTCGCTTTAGTTGCGGGGGGGAAAGCAATCAGGAAATTGCACAAATATTGTACATGGCTCCGGGGACTGTGCGGGTTCACCTGCACGCAATTTTGCAAAAGTTAGAAGTGCGCGATCGCACTCAAGCTGCTGTAGTCGCAATTCTGAAAGGATTGGTTGCTGAAGAACTTTTGGCGCTCGAACCCTAGAACAGCGAGTTTTGTACTGGAATTGTCGGTTTTTGAAATGAATTACTTGCTTAACTCGCCTCTACAAGATGAATCCGTTGCAGCTTCACAAAAAATTACTATTATTCACCCTTGATGCTGACATTTTACCGATGACACTTCATATATAAATTTGCTAACGTAAATACACCTTAATTTCCGTACCTTCATCTACCTTCAGGTGTATTATGCCAGACTATATAAGTTTAGTCCCCACCGCGATCGCCTTTCTCGACTCTGCCCTTCCCGAGGGCGAAACTATCGGCAACGGCATCGAATTGGGCACAAAAGTTATTACCCTGGATGTGGTACGGGATGGAGTAGAACAAATTACTGAGGCACTAGCGAGTCGCAGTAATATCAAAAGCATTCATATCATCTCCCATGGCAGTCCCGCGAGTTTGCAGCTAAGCGCGATCGATCTAAACTTAACAAATTTAAAAACTTATGTTAAGAAATTGCAGCGTTGGTCGCGATCGCTGGCAGACAGTGCAGAGATTTTGCTGTACGGGTGGGATGTAGTGGCGGGAGAGAAGGGCGCTAACTTTGTGCAGCAACTGAGTCAACTAACGAAGGCAAAAATTGCTGCTTCTAGATCGCCGATCGGCAGTTCCGCAATAATCCAAGCTTTTGCTTGACACTGCTCAGCACTCCAGATATTATTTTAGTAACAAAAATTACTTCCACCCGCAACTGTACGGGCCAGAATCTCAGTGTAATTACGCAGATTTAATTTAACAGTGAAAAAACAGCGACAGTAGTTGGCAGCTAATACATAATCATTTGAAATTTAGGTGCATCTAGATGGGACAGATAATTATTAACGAATTCCGCCGCAACGGGCAATTCCTGGGGAATGAGTATGTTGAACTGCTGTTGACCGAAGATCTAACAACAGCTCAACTTCAAAGTTTTTTTGTAGGCGATTCAAGCGGTGACACAGCACAGAAATTTTCTGCTTATCAGTTCAGGAACATGGAGAGTATTTCTCCTGTATTCAAGGCAGGAACAATAATTGCGATGGGCGGTTCAGATGTCATTCCTACTAATGATATTACCTACAACCCCGTTGCTGGCGGCAATGATGCTGATTGGAACATTCAATTGCTGATAAATAACGGTGCTGGCGGTACTTATCTCAATAATGTCTTATTCGGAACTAACGCTTTCGGCGGGGATTTTGCAGCCTCAGATATTGTTTGGGTAGATACTAGCAGTGAGGGAATTACTTCTGTTGATTCCCTCGCCTGGCCGACGACTGGGTTAGGGGTATTTGGGAGTGCAGCTAAGGTGCAAATTCCAGCACCCGCCAACGGGGGTATTGTCGAGTTTTCCAGCGCTATTGGCGGGGTCAACAAAACTGCTAATTATGCTGTAAATAATCCGGGTTCGTTGGGTTTGCCCAACGGCGGAATTAACACTATTTATATTAACAGCCTCCGCAACCCGCAGGTTAACATCGCTCCGACTTTGGCAACTCCTAATGTTAATCCGCCGATTGCAATTAATGAAGATATACCCAGCGCAGATAACACAGGCTTTAGTATTTTTAACCTCACTAGCGAGTTAGGAAGTGACGCTAATGGCGATCCTTTGGGTGTCGCAGTCACCGCAGCAGACAATACTAACGGTAACTGGCAATTTTCAACTGACGGCAATACTTGGACAAATTTCGGCACAGTGTCTGACATCTCAGCAACCGTGATCGGCCCGACTCCTCTTTATAATGGCTTACTTGGTAACACTCCCAATGCTCAAAATTGGCTGTCTTTGACTAACTTAAATCTTCTTTCTCCTGCCACTAAAGCTTCAGAAATATTTAGCGGTAAGGGAGTTAATTTAAACAGCACTGCTGCCAATAGTATTTATGCTGGGTATACAAAGAATCCTTTAAATCCGTCATTTCCCCCGCTCGATCGCACTACAGGCTTTAGCTTGTCTTTTAATCTTCAAATTATCTCGGAATCCCGCACTAATCAAAATCGGGCGGGTTTTAGCATTGTTGCCGTTACTAGCGATCGCAAAGCCATTGAAATCGGTTTTCAGCAGCTATCTGCAACTTCTGGCAAGATCTTTGCACAAGGCGACGGTATTACTCCCAACCCAGGCGGACAAACCAACGGCTTATTTGTTGCAGCAGAGAATGTTCCTTATAACACCAATATTGCTACTAACTACACTCTCAGAGTTCAAGGTGACACTTACTTTGTTTCCGATGGCAGCGATATCATACTAACCGGCCCGCTGCGCAATTATTCAGGATTTAGCGGCTTGATAGATCCTTACGAAATTCCTAATTTTCTATTCCTCGGTGACGACACAACCTCGGCGCAAGCTAACATCAACCTAACGCGGGTTTCCCTGCAAACGCCTGCGAGAGTCCGCTTTGTACCTAACAAAGACTATTACAGTACACTTGGAAGCGAACCAACAATTACTTTTCGGGCGTGGGATGGAAGTAACGGAGTGGGTAACGGTACTACGGGCGTCAATGCTTCAGTTACTGGTGGAACAACGCCGTTTAGCACTAATAGTTTAACAACTTCGATCGCAGTTAATCCAGTCAACGATCCACCTTCGTTTGTCAAAGGGGTCGATCCCATCGCCAGCCACAACGCAGGCCCGCAAACAGTCCCTGGATGGGCTACAGCCATTTCCCCCGGCCCCGCCAACGAGTCGTCTCAAACTGTTAGTTTTCAAGTAGTGGGTAATGACAATACTGCTTTATTCAGCGTACCACCGGCGATCGACTCTTTAGGACAACTGACTTTTACGCCGGCGGCGGGTGCAAGTGGCACTGCCAATATCACTCTAAACCTCAGAGACAGTGGCGGTATAGCTAACGGCGGCGTCGATACTTCGGCAAACCAGACATTTGTGATTAAAATAACCAATAATCCACCGTTCGCAGTAATTGACAATTACAAGACCCTGCACGGTAAAGTCCTGAATGTGCCTGTTGTTGAGGGGGTTTTAGCCAACGACATCGACTCGGACGGTGATGTATTGACGGCAACTAAAGTCACAAATCCCAACAATGGCACTCTCGGGTTTAATAATGATGGTTCGTTTACTTATACTCCCAATCCTGGTTTTTTTGGTGCCGATAGTTTTACTTACACTGTCAGCGATGGGGCTTTTACTTCACCAGCCATTTTAGCAAATATTAATGTCACAAATAATCCACCGTTCGCCGTAATTGACAATTACAAGACCCTGCACGGTAAAGTCCTGAATGTGCCTGTTGTTGAGGGAGTTTTAGCCAACGACATCGACTCGGACGGTGATGTATTGACGGCAACTAAAGTCACAAATCCCAACAATGGCACTCT
>NZ_JAUBQX010000070.1:3505-4090 GCF_036701505.1 Microcoleus sp. Pol11C2 | reverse complement strand
TATACTCCCAATCCTGGTTTTTTTGGTGCCGATAGTTTTACTTACACTGTCAGCGATGGGGCTTTTACTTCACCAGCTATTTTAGCAAATATTAATGTCAACATTCCTGGTCAATTTAACTTCAGCAACGCCAACTACAGCGCTAAGGAAAACCGTCAGTTTGCCACAATTACTGTTACTCGCACTGATAATACTAATGTGGCTGCTGCTGTCAGTTACAGTACGAGTAATGGAACAGCTAATGCTGGTAATGACTATAACCAAACATCGGGAACGTTAAATTTTGACACTGGCGAAACTGCTCAAACTTTCACGATTCCCATTGTTGAGGATTCAGAGATAGAAGAGGATGAAACTGTTAACTTAACTCTGAACAATCCCACTAATGGAGCAGATTTAGGAGCGATTTATAGTGCTATTTTGGCTATTGTAGATACAACTCCGACTCCGACGCCAATTCCTGCGGAAACTCCAATTTCGACACCGACGCCAATTCCGACGCCTGCGAAAACTCCAATTCCGACACCGACGCCAATTCCGACGCCGACGCCTGCGGAAACTCCAATTCCGACACCGACGCCAATT
>NZ_JAUBQX010000070.1:0-3405 GCF_036701505.1 Microcoleus sp. Pol11C2 | reverse complement strand
ATTCCGACACCGACGCCAATTCCGACGCCGACGCCTGCGGAAACTCCAATTCCGACACCGACGCCAATTCCGACGCCGACGCCTGCGGAAACTCCAATTCCGACACCGACGCCGACGCCTGCGGAAACTCCAATTCCGACGCCAATTCCTGCGGAAACTCCGACGCCTGCGGAAGCTCCAATTCCGACACCGACGCCAATTCCGATATCTGCGGAAACTCCAATCCCGACGGCTAAACCTGGGGAAACGCCGATCGCCAATCAGAATTCGATCGCCCCAACCACATCTCCAACAACCGAAACCCCCACACCTGCGCTAATTCCTGCTGCTTCGGAAGACTGTATGTGCGATCGAATCACTTTACCCGATCGCACTTTCATTCCCGGCCCGAATATCCCTGAAAATACCCTCAACGGTACTGACGGTAAAGATACTCTAATCGGCAGCGATATTAATGACATCATCAACGGTTTCAACGGCAGCGACTGGCTAAATGGCTTTCTCGGCAACGACAATATTTACGGTGGCCTTGCTAGCCCAGTTACTGTTGGTGGGGATGCAGACAGCGACACCATATTGGGCAACGAAAATAACGACTATCTCATCGGCCACGCTGGGAATGACATTATTTATGCCGGTAAAGATCATGATGTGGCGATCGCAGGCAAAGATAATGACGTAGTTTGGGGCGACAAAAGCAACGATACCCTACTTGGCGATGAAGGTAATGACAGTTTATTTGGTGGCACTTCTGAGGCGTCTGACGGTGACTTGACAGGAAAAGATTTGCTTTTTGGCAATAACGGCAACGACGTTTTGTACGGACAAGAAAGCGAAGATACTCTAAGCGGCGACGAAGACAATGATACCTTACACGGCGGCAAAGATAACGATATAATTTGCGGGGATTCTGGCAAGGATTTGCTGTTTGGAGATTTGGGAAATGACACCATCTGCGGTGGCGATGGGGAGGATACGATTTTCGGAGATATTGACAATATCGCTACGGAAGCTAGCAGTCAACAAGATTATTTGTGCGGTGGCAGTGGCAATGATTTAATTTTCGGTAATCAAGATGCCGATCAATTGTGTGGCGGTGACGGTAGCGATACTCTGTACGGCGGTAAGGGTGATGATACTTTGATTGGGGGAATGGGCGACGACTGGTTGAGGGGACACTTCGGAAACGATACGCTGCAAGGGGGAAGCGGGCGCGATTACTTTTTCTTGACTGCGGGAGAAGGCCAGGATGTAATCGCTGATTTTACGCAAGGTGAAGATTTATTAATTTTAATGGGAGGGTTAACGGTCGATCAACTCAGCATACTTCAAGAAAACACTACAACTTTTATCAAAGTTGCCAACACCGATCAAATCTTAGCTAGCCTCAAGGGCGTGCCAGCTAATCTCATCACTCAACAGGATTTTACAGTAACCGGGCTACCTGGTTTGCAGATAATATCGAATCCGGTTGTATCAGAATGATCGCTAATATCATGTCCGATCGATTAACTATAATATCCCGGTCGGGGTGGGTTTATGAGATTGTCAATTATTGGCAGGTATTGTTGGTGAGGGGAGGCTCTTCCGTACTTACCGCTGCTCCAATGTTAGTTAAAGGTTCATGAGAATTGTGACTCTCGAATAAATAATGAACAAGTTAATGACAAGTATTCTCAATTTGCCCGGTGTCGTAGTAGAAGATTACAAACAGACAGGAGAAACATTAATATTAGTAATAAAATCACAAAAAACGACAGCCTCTTGCCCTGTTTACAGTCTATCCAGCCATCATTTGCATCAAATTTATAGATATCTAGTGAGAAATTTACCAATTGGGAATAGAGAAGTAATGTTGAGAGTAAATAGGCGCCGATTTAAGTGTAAAAATTGTCGCAAACCTTTTAATGAAAGTTTAGCGTTTCTCGAAAAAAAATTACCAAGAGATATGCACAAAGTATTGCGGAACAAGTTGTCCATTGTGACATTAATAACGTGGATAAAAACAATAAACTAACAGAAGAAGAAGTTTGGTAAATGGTAAAAGCTGTAGCCAATAAAATCTTACCTGTTGATGTAAAAAAGTTACATAAATTAGGCCTATAACAATCCTAAATCATAATCAAGATCATGATAGAATTATATGCAATACTAGATCATGAAAAAAAATGAATAACTTACAACTGCCACAAAAAGACATGGAAAAAGAAATACCCCAATTAGAATCTTTCATTAAAAGCGATATCGATGCAAGAGAACTAAAACGAGCCATAGCTGTCAGGATGGCGCTTGAAGGTAAGTTGTACCAGGAAATTAGCAAAATGTTAGGTGTAAGTGAATTTTTTGTTGGTTATTGGAAAAAAATTTTAAAAACCCAAGGAGTCGAAGGAATAAAACTAGGATATAAAGGCTCGCCAGGGTATTTGACAGAGCAACAAACGGATGTAGTAGTCGAGTGGTTAAAGAATAAACAATATTGGACCTTAGAGGAGTTAGTGACTTATGTAGAACAAGAGTTTGGTGTGAGCTATAAATCAAAACAGAGCTATTATAAACTTTTCGAGGATGCCAATATTAGTTGGAAAAAGACTCAAAAAATTAATCCCAAATCCGAGGACGAACTGGTAAAAAAAAAGCGGGAAGAAATTAACGAGATTTTATCGAAAAACAAGGCGGGCATAGAATCAGGGGAAATAATAGTCTTGTTTTTAGATGAATGTCATCTACTTCATGGGGATCTGACAGGCTACGTTTGGGGTCTATCAGATAGGAGGATTGAAATTCCAATTACTAATGAAAGAGAGCGACAAACTTATTTTGGTCCTCTCAATTATCAAAGCCAACAATTTCACGTTCTTGCGTCATCCATCTGGAGATGGGAAATCAACGGTTAAATTTATTAAATCTTTACAATATAAATATAAAGGTCGGAGAATTATATTAATTTGGGATGGAGCTAGTTATCATAAATATGGAGAGTTTAAAGATTTCTTATCAACAGTAAATAGTGACAAAGAACCTGAGGATTGGTCAATTACTTGTATTTTATTTGCTCGGAATGCTCCCCAACAGAATCCCGTTGAAGATATTTGGTTACAAGCTAAAAACTTTTTAATAAAGTATTGGTATTTATGTAGGTCTTTTAAGATTATAAAATTTTTGTTTGAGTTCTTCACTAAGGAAGATAAATTTGATTTTCCCAAAATCCATCAATATTGTACATAGAAAATCATTTAGGATCGCTATAGTATGGTTATGGCTTTTTTAACCAATCTGTTAATTCTAATATCCCGTCACCCAAACAATTACTTTTTTCAAACAAAGTATGAAACTGGGTAGTAGTGCATAGTAATGGTACACTTGAGGTCAGAACCCTGAAAAATTTCAGTCAAGTCGATGAATTGT
>NZ_JAUBQX010000069.1:0-30383 GCF_036701505.1 Microcoleus sp. Pol11C2 | reverse complement strand
GGGAATTTTAGCTTGGACTATAGGTGACAGATCGGCAGAAACATTTAAGCCCTTATGGAAAATTATTAAAGGGTGGAAATGTTTTTTTTATGCTACGGATGGTTACGTTGTTTATCCCCAGTTTATTGACGAGGCTGACCATATTGTTAGTAAAACTTATATGACCCGCGTTGAAGGAGAAAATACAAGACTTAGGCATTATTTATCACGCCTACATAGAAAAACTCTTTGTTACTCTAAGTCTCTCTTGATGTTGACCATATCAATTCGATTAGTCATTTATTACTTAAAGCATAAAACTGTGCCTATTACTAGCTGAAATATTTTTGTTCCACAGCGGGCGTGCTATCGATAGCATACCACAACTGTGCAATGCCTATATTCGAGGTTAATTCCTGACGCCACATCTCAGATATAATCAACTACTTCTTACTCGGCGCAATCTTCTCAATAGAAATCAGCGACTCCATCACCGACTCAACAATCGGCGCCGCCACCGTCCCCCCCGTACCGTCCTTAGGCTCATCAATCACCGCCAAAACCACATACCGAGGCGCCTCCACAGGCATGATACCCACAAAGCTAGTAATAATCGCCTTATCAGAATAACCCCCACCAGCATTAGCTTTTTGAGCCGTACCCGTTTTTCCAGCAATCCGATACCCAGGAATTTGTGCCGCTTTCCCCGTACCACCATCAACCACAGTTTCCATCATTTCTAACACCTGCTTAGTAGTTTCCGGCGAAAAAACCTGCTTCGGAACCGGCCTTGGAAGCTTCCAATAAGCTTCACCGTCCCTATCAAAAAGTCCCCGCACAACGTGAGGAGTCACTAACTTGCCACCGTTAGCCAAAGCACCGTTAAGTTGCACCAACTGCATCGGAGTAATCGAAAAACCTTGCCCAAAAGCCGTAGTAGCAACTTCCACCGGAGAGTTAATAAATTGATCTCGATTTTTAAGCTGACTGGTTACTTCAAAAGGCAAATCTGTTCCCGCAGTTTGTCCGAGTCCGAGTTTTTCTAAAGCTTGATAGTAAAGAGAAGCTTTCATACTTCTCATTACGTGCACCATCCCCACATTGCTAGAATGTTTCAAAATCTCAGTAACAGTCGAAGGACCGCGCGCCCCTACGAATTTGTAATCGGAATTTTGGATAGTCCAGCCATCCATGAAAATCCGACCTTCGTCCTTAAACACAGTATTAGGTTTCACCGCACCCGCTTCCAGAGCGATCGCCACATTAATCGCTTTAAAAGTCGAACCAGGCTCATAAACATCAGTTACAGCCCAATTTTTATAGCGCGACAAATCGAAATTAAAATATTGATTCGGGTCATAAGAAGGTTCCGCTACAACTGACAGTAATTCCCCGTTACGGGCATCCATCACAATCACTGTGCCCCGCTTCGCATCGTGTTGCTTCATTTTTTCCTTAAGCGCAGTTCGGGCAGCCCGCTGCAAGCGAGTGTCGATCGTCAATTGCAATTTCAAGTCATCAAGCTGCACAAATCCCGCCGTCAGCCGATCGGGAACCCAATTCCCATTGCTCGACCTGCTAAACTGAATCGACGGCATCGATCGTTCCAACAAATTCTGCTGGCTGTATTCCACCCCGGCTTGTCCCTTCCGTTCCCCGTCCACATAACCGAGGATATCCGCCGCCAACTCCTGCTGCGGGTAAAAGCGCTGCTGCTGTCGCAGCAACTCCAAGCCATCGACCAGACTATCTTTAATTTGCATCTGAGCGACACGATCGGCAACCTCTTGAGGCAGAGACTCCGCAATTGTAATACCGCTTTCAGCAAGATTAAACCTGCGTATCAATTCAGTTTCCGACGTAGTTCCCGGACTCAGATCGATCGCCAGCATCGGAGCCAATTTAGCAGCAATTTCCGCCTTCGAGTGGTTAAACAACTTCGGGTGAGCGTAGAGCGTGTACACCTGTCTGTCGATCGCCAAAACATTCCCTGCGCGGTCAATTATCGGGCGTCTCGGTACAAAAGGCTTCGTTTTGAGAGTTTGCTGCTGCTCGGCCTGTTTACGCAGCGCCGGAGCTCGCGTCACCTGCAAATAAAACAAATTCACAGCCAGCCCCAGCCCTCCCAGCATCAACACCGCCCACACGGCCCACAAACGGAACTTGCTGCGCTTTAAACGCTCCACCGGCCGCCCCCAAGATGCAGCCGCCTGTTGTGGTGTTCGGGCGAAACTGCCCGAAGATTTAGGTTTGGCTGGTTTTTCCCACCCAGTGCGCGCGGCGAAGCTATCCCGCAGGGAATCGCCCGCCTGTTTTGTGCGTTTAAAATTAGGCGATCTGTAGCGGTCAAAACGGGGGTCGTAGCTCATGGCATTAAAAATTCAATAGCAAGTTAGAGCGTTGTAGAATTTAGAATTTATAACTTAAATCTTAAAAGATAAAATTCACGACTTTGGCATGAGCAGTCCCTATCAGGGTTTGGATCACACCTACAGTTGAATTCTGTTTTTTGAAGTGGTCTTAATTATTTTTAATCTGTAACTTCCGGGGGGAAGCAGAAAATTGATCGCGACTGGCAAAAAAGTCAAAAAGGAAATTAGATCCTCAAATTCTCAGGCCCTCGGACACTCAGGCCCTCGGGCGCTCTCCGCTTTGACACAGGTTTAATAGCCCAGCGGTGTTTCCACACCCGCTCGACTCTTGAGAGCGGGCTCAGAATTTGGTGCCGCAACGGGCGATCGAGTTTCAGGGGCCGGCTGCAAGAAAATCGTATCCCCAGGATTCTGCCGAGCCAAACCGGTTTCGGGATTTTGGGCTTCTTTAGCAAGTTGGTGTTTCAAGACTTCGCTAGAAGCACTCAATTGCTGTTCCCGGAGGCGCAGAGTTTCCAGTTTTTGATACTCCTGACTCCAGCGCTGCTCGCCGTAAACTGTCAAGCCGTAGAGACTCAGAGCACCGCCCAAAAGCATAACTGCTACCACTGAGGAGGCGCGCTGTGCCCGCAGGAGCGATCGTAACCACACTGGCTGCTGCTGGCGATTAGGCAAGACTTTCAGCACTGATGCGGACGCTCGAGCCTGAGCCTGTTCGTCTGCTGGCGAGTAGTTGGGCAATACCGGCCCTGTCTTCGCCCGCCTAGCTCGGGCAATAGAAGTAACTTTGCTTTTGGCTGGGCCAACAGCGGGCTTGCGGGTCGAGCGGGAGCGGGGAGAATCCGGGGATCTGATAGCAGCGGTCATAAAGTTCACCAATACGTAAAGTGGGGTAGCTTCAGCTTGATTGAGGTTAAGAGTTTTTTGTCTCCCAGATCGCCAGTGGTGGCTATCTGCGTTCGATCGGTTATCCTTACCACCAAAGATACCTCACAAGCCAACCAACCCATCCTACCACTGGTCTCTTTGACTTCAGGATTTGCCAAAAAAAAGAAATCTTTGCTGGTTAGCGATAATCTATGTGAAATTTATTAATAAATGCAGTATTGTAATCAACGAGCGAATCGTTGAGCTATTCGTGCCAGCATTGTTTCTCAAGTACACTATTCCCTTCCTTGCGATGGGTTTTCAATGTTAAGGAGTTTTTATGAACAAGGGATTAATTCGTTTGACTTTGGTAGTGGGCTTGGCAGTAGCCCTCGGCGCCTGCGGAGGAGAAACCACCAGCCCCAGCTCCCCTAGCCCCTCTCCGGGCGGCTCTGGCAGCACTGGCACTACTACTACTCCCCCTGCTTCTTCTGCATCTCCAAAGGCCACTCCAACTACTAGCCCTGCCCCTACTCCTAAAAAGCCCTAACTAGGGCTCTGCCGGAGTCGGTACCCAACGAGCCTAGCCTCGGGGTGAAAAATGGTTCGCTCCTCGCATTTTTTCATCTCATCGGTCTAGGTCTCAAGTTGGGTGGTAGTGATTGTCTGATGCTTTTACTACTAAAGTTCAGTACGTCCAGTTACCGCAGCAAAGTCCGCTGATTCGCTGCGTTACAAGAGCATTCCCTTTCAACTATAAAATTTGACTCCCGGCCTGCACGTTTTGAAACTCAAGCCTGTGACAGGATGTTTGAGGACATTGCCAGTGCTGCTGCCTCAACTGAATATCAACTGGAGGAGCTCGCAGACTCGACGAAAATTTTGCACTCGATCGAGTCTCGTTTTCCTTCCCCGCCGCTGTTGCCCGCATACGGGAGGACAGCAAGCTGATGCTTGGATGATCGTCGAAGACTTGCTCGATGACACCATCTTCATGGCTACTCGATTTGTTGACTACGAGTTTCGCGTCGGTGCCGCCAAGCAAATCTACCCGTCTGTTTTGAGCCAGTTTAGTGATTAAATTGGCATCCTGCCAGTTCGGTATTAACCCTGCCTCGACAAAACTAACTTCTGTTAAGCATGAGTTCTGCTTTAAACCTATTGCACCGTCGCTGGTAGGATGGTGCTACTTTTTTGGTAGGCGATGCCTTGAGCATGGCAGATATTGCTTGCTGGAGTCGCCCTGCTGAGTGCTTTAGCTTTGATTCATCAATACCGAGTTAAGCATCCTTCGCTGTTTGAGCGTATTGCCCAACTTCACGGGCTTTGTAGGGAAACCCAGCCTCCGGGATGTGAAATTCTACCGATCGGGCGATCGTCCCTGCCTTAAAATTCTAGGTAAACCATTAACTGATCCCCAAAACTTACAGGGTTGACCCTCCTGCAGCCGCCAATCGACAAGAGTTTGAAAACTTCAGTTATCACATATTAAATAATAAGTCAAGGGAATTTGGGGAAAATATAAATTTTTCAATTTGTTTTAATATTTCTATACTTAGATGTTAGCAGTAAAACCCCAGCTCTGCCGCCGGCAAGGCAACAGCCTGCTGTGTGTGCAAGGGCGCGCGCTGAAGCAGCAGCCGGCAAGATCATGCTAATCAGTGGTAGGATCAGCGATTAAAAATGTATCGAAATGTAAAGTGCAGCGTCGCTCTAGGTTTTGAAAGCCATTTAGTTAAAAGATTGAGGTAAGTAGTTTTATGCCCGCGACCGTCCCTTTTGAACAGATTGACCGCATTGTTTGGAATCAGCACCACGATCCATTTGAAGTGCTAGGCCCTCACGCGATCGAAGAAAATGGCAAAAAAGTCTGGGTCGTCCGAGCTTATCTGCCGAATGCGGATGCAGTATCCGTAGTTGTGCCGGAGGCCAGGGCCGAATACCCCATGAAATCAGAGCATCACCCTCACTTTTTTGAATGTACGATCGACACCCCAGAACTAGCAAACTATCAATTGCGGGTCAAAGAAGGGGAACACGAGCGCTTCATCTACGATCCCTACGCCTTTCGATCGCCCAAACTCACAGAATTCGACCAGCACCTATTCTCCGAAGGCAATCACCACCGGATTTATGAAAAACTCGGGGCACACCTCACCGAGGTAGGCGGCATCACAGGAGTATATTTTGCCGTTTGGGCTCCGAATGCTCGCAATGTCTCTGTTTTAGGAGATTTCAACTATTGGGACGGCCGCAAACATCAAATGCGGAAATCGCAAAACGGCATCTGGGAATTATTTATTCCGGGACTATCCGTGGGAACTTCCTACAAATACGAAGTGAAAAACCAAGACGGACATCCCTACGAAAAGTCCGATCCTTACGGCTTCCAGCAAGAAGTACGGCCGAAAACAGCATCAATTGTCACGGACTTAGACACCTACACTTGGAACGACAGCGCTTGGATCGAAAAGCGGCGGCACACAGACCAACTGACGCAGCCGGTTTCGGTTTACGAATGCCACATCGGTTCTTGGCTGCACGCCGCTACTGACGAACCCGCCGTGCTACCACATGGGGAAAAAGAACCAGCAGTGCAAGTTTCGGAACTGAATCCCGGGGCGCGGTTTCTGACTTACCGGGAATTAGCCGATCGGCTGATTCCCTACGTCAAAGATTTGGGATTCACTCACATCGAATTGCTGCCGATTGCCGAACATCCTTTCGACGGTTCTTGGGGCTATCAAGTCACTGGCTATTTCGCCCCAACCTCCCGCTACGGCAAACCTGAAGATTTCATGTATTTTGTTGACCAATGCCACGCCAACGGCATTGGCGTGCTGGTGGACTGGGTACCGGGACATTTCCCCAAAGACGGCCACGGTTTGGCTTTCTTTGACGGAACTCACTTGTACGAACACGCCGACTCCCGCAAGGGCGAACACAAAGAGTGGGGAACCCTAGTATTTAACTACGGCCGCAACGAAGTGCGGAATTTCCTAGTATCAAACGCTCTGTTTTGGTTTGACAAGTACCACATCGACGGGATTCGCGTAGATGCCGTAGCCTCGATGCTTTATTTGGATTACTGTCGCGAACCCGGAGAATGGCTGACCAACCAATATGGAGGGCGTGAAAATATTGAGGCTGCGGATTTTCTGCGTCAGGCGAATCACGTCATTTTTAGCTATTTCCCAGGTGCGCTGTCGATCGCCGAAGAATCTACCTCTTGGCCGATGGTATCTTGGCCGACCTATGTAGGCGGTTTGGGCTTCAACCTCAAGTGGAACATGGGTTGGATGCACGATATGCTCGACTATTTCCACATGGACCCCTGGTTCCGCCAGTTCCACCAGAACAACATAACTTTCAGTATGTGGTACAACCACAGCGAGAATTTCATGCTGGCTTTGTCCCACGATGAGGTAGTTCACGGCAAGGCTCACATCATCGGGAAAATGCCCGGGGACGAATGGCAAAAGTTTGCAAACGTGCGCTGTTTGTTTACTTTTATGTTTGCTCACCCTGGAAAGAAAACGATCTTTATGGGCATGGAGTTCGGCCAGTGGCACGAGTGGAACGTTTGGGGGGATTTGCAGTGGCAGTTGCTGCAATTCGAGCCGCACCAAAAGTTGAAGCTGTTTTTTAAAGATTTGAACAATTTGTACCGCAGCGAAACGGCACTTTACAGTCAAGATTTTGCTGAGGATGGGTTTGAGTGGATTGATTGCAGCGACAACCGACACAGTGTCGTGGCATTTGTGCGCCGAGAGAAGGATGGCGACGAGTTTGTGGTGACGGTGTGCAATTTTACGCCCCAGCCGCACTCTCACTATCGCGTAGGAGTGCCGGAACCAGGTTTTTATACTGAGTTGTTTAACAGCGACGCGCGGGAATACGGCGGCAGCAATATGGGGAATTTGGGGGGCAAGTGGACTGAGGAGTGGTGGTTCCACAACAGTGCTTATTCGATCGACTTGTGTTTGCCACCTTTGGGCGTGTTAATTTTAAAGCTCGATCGGGCCAAAACAACGGCCAAATCTCAAGAGTTTTAAGTTGTGAGTCGTGGGAGTTTTGAGTTAAGAAGAATCAAAACTTTATTAAACCTAAAAATTTGAGGGTATTCAGAAACCCGGTTTCTCCAAGAAATCGGGTTTTTTTTGTTTTGTTGTGGTGGTGAATATCTGGACGGGGTGACAAACCCGTCAAAAGACCTACTGAGGGCGGAGTGTTGCATAATAGCGGGAGGATTTTGATTTTTTTTGTAGGTGTGTCCATACTCCCGAAGGCGTGTATTTTCACAGCAGTCGGGACGCTTAACCCATACTCCCCACAAGAATCATCCTCCAATTGTGCCAAGCCGAAGTAATGATAATTAGGCGCAATAAACTACCATTTTTTCTGATGTGTATCAGGGGTATGTTCTTGATTATATCTATGTTTCGACAAGGACAATTAGGCGCAATAAACTACCATTTTTTCTGATGTGTATCAGGGGTATGTTCTTGATTATATCTATGTTCAGACGGGGTTGTCATTCAGTGAAGTGGGTAAATCATGTTCTTTTTTAAGTTGTATTAATTAGCAGTGCCAATTTTTAAGACTCAATTTTTAATTTCGAGTATCCGAAGCGCCAAGATTATAAGAAACTTTTGACGGCTCAACTGTTACTACTTCCGAAATAGATTGTTCTGCCACTGCGTCTAAAGTTGGCAGTGGTAGATGCTTCATTTCCCAAACTTTCAGCAAAATTAGATATTCATAAAAAGCTTGCAGCGTGCACCAAGCCAATCCCGCTTGGCCGTCAAGAAATCCGCCCAGTAAAATATACATATAGAAAAAGCGCACCACAGGCCGCAAAGGCAAGCGCAAAGAAAAATCTTTCAAAGCGCGGCGCCTTTCTACCTCCGACGCGCCAAACAATAAATCCCACCAATTTACTTGACCCGCTTCTAATTGACGGAGAGTTTCAGCCGCCTCGTCAGTCGAGTAGCGGTTGTGCTTTTCAATCCAGCGGGAAAGACCTTTGCTGCAAGTATAGTGAGGGTAAGTTTCCTTCAAAAAGTGAGTAGGCCCGTTGCAGACTTCCCGTTCAGTGTGACCGTAGTCAGTAAACCACACTCGGTCTTTGCGAAAGAGACGCATTTGATAGCGGGGATATTGAGTGCTGCGGCGAATCCAGCGCTCCATAAATATTACTTTTTCAGCTACGTAATAGCCGATATATTCTTGACTTTCCATCGCCTTTAAGCATTCAGCAAACAGTGCAGGCGTCATCCGCTCGTCAGCTTCGAGGATGTAAACCCATTCGTACTTGCACGGGACTTCTTGGAGCATCCAAGTCCGCTGGCGTCCGTGAGTTTCAAAGCGGTGCTGCACTGTTTGCACGGCATAGTTCTGAACAATCTCAAGGGTGCGATCGGTGCTGAAAGAATCAACTACAATGATATCGTCACAAAGCAGTGCCGATTCAATGCAAGCGGCGATATCAATCTCTTCGTTGTAAGTCAGAATATAAATTGAGAACATTCCCAGCTTTCAGTAAGGGCAAACTATTGGGTAAACAAACTATTTCTCAGGGATGTCTCGACCAGCGCTATCCCTGCCAGCGCCGGTCAATTTTTGCGGCGG
This sequence comes from Microcoleus sp. Pol11C2, assembly GCF_036701505.1. Taxonomy (NCBI): domain Bacteria; kingdom Bacillati; phylum Cyanobacteriota; class Cyanophyceae; order Oscillatoriales; family Microcoleaceae; genus Microcoleus; species Microcoleus sp. Pol11C2. The sequence continues at coordinate 21,534 of NZ_JAUBQX010000069.1, read as the reverse complement.
CCGAACCGCATAATTCCCATACTTCTCAATCCCGTCCAACCAACAGTAATGTAGCCGATCGCTAACAGCAAACTGGTGATTCCCGTCTGCAAACTCGAATTTCTCGATCGAGTTCTTAACTCTTTCTCTTTTTGTTGCTTGCGGGTGCGAATCTCGTTGCGAGCTTGAGTGGGAAGTGATTGAGCTTGCTGTTCCAAGAACTTGTCGAGGGCTTTCGGGTCATTTTTCGACTCCTCAAGCACAGCTTTTAATTCCTTGGGAACCTCTGGACTATTGAGTGCTTGTTGCAGCTTCCCGTTGTCTTCCAGCAGCGCCCCTATCTGGGTGCGACGCTGGCTTTTGAGCTGTTCTACCTGAGCTTTAAATTGAGGGCTTTTAAGTTGTGCCTCAAGTTGACCTTCCGCTTGTCCCGCTTCTTGATCGACTTGAGCCAGAGCATCCTTGAGTTCCAAACGAGTATTGTTGAGGTGAACGGGAACCAGAGATAGGTAAACTAGACCTAACACGCTGGAAATCAACAGCGCCCAGAATCGCAAGTCCAGCCAAACGTTGCGTCGCTCAATAGAGACTCCACTGCTGCTGTCAACCCAAAAACCAGTCATCAGGAGGGCGATACCGATCAAAGGAATAATGCCCTTGTCAACTATCTGAGTTGCAGCAGTCAACTGCCAGCCTCGATTGAGAAGGTCTGAAGTTTCTCCCGGCAGCGACAGAACAATGCAGTCAAGCAAAGCAGAGAGAATCAAGATAATCCCGACTACTTTGAGAGTTCGAGCAGCTACTGAAGAAAATTGACGGCTATTACTTGCTTTCATAATTCGTGTTAGATAATTCTACACCGTTAGATTCAAGGGCGTAGTTGAGTGGATTTTGTTGAACGAGTTTAGCTATTTTCCACCAAAATAGCTGCTTCGGGTACCGAACTCGACTTTCCTCTGGGTTTTCACAGGCTGCGGTTGCGACCCAAAAGGTCGAGTTTGTGTACAGCTATATACAGTTGGACACAGGAGGCTGTGCGCTTCTGGGTTGGCTGTAAAGCTTGGTCAAGATTGCGCCCAGAAACAGGAGCAAGCAACTGCTGGCTTCTTCTATAGTCTGACGAATCCAGCGTAAAGATCAGTTCTGCACGCTTGGGTTCGGTTATTTTAACTAGCTTTCGCTCGCGCGGCGGTGTCAGAAATAATAGACACAGGAGGAGCGCGTTTCGGTGGGTTTCACCCCTTATGGCTCTCACTCCCCGATCGCCTGCCCGATGCAGTGGAACTAAATCCCTTGTCTTATAGTAATTGATATAAGAGAGGGCGGGAATAAATAATTGTTTGCCAACCTTTTTAACCTCAAATTACCAACAGCATGATACGGCAGTCACCGATAGACGCTAACTGTTTTTTTACTGGAAAATTATGTTTTCTAAATTCGCTTCGTAGGTAATTTTTACTTATATAGTATGGCTTAAAATTAGTATTTACTAATTAAATTTTATTTACAGGTAACTATTAATGAGTGGAAGATTGATTGAGGATTTTTTTAATAACGAAACTGCAAAGTATCACATTTTTTGGTAGGATAATTTTGAGCGCTGTTAAAATTGGGTGGTAATGACTGCAATGATTTCTGATGTTTATACGTTGAGAGAACTTGAAAGATTAATCGCATCCGATCCGGACAAGTGGCGTCCGATCGTGTTTACTAACGGCTGCTTCGATCTCCTGCACTGCGGTCACGTCCGCTATTTGCAGGCGGCAAAAAATTTGGGGCGATCGCTCGTGGTGGGATTGAATAGCGACGCCAGCGTGCAAGCTATCAAACCGCAGCAGCCGGGATTGCCACCCCGCCCGATCGTACCCGAAAATCAGCGAGCCGAAGTGTTAGCCGCTCTCAAACCAGTAGACGCCGTAGTAATTTTTTCCGAGATTACAGCAACTAAACTGATAAATATCCTGAAGCCTGATATATACGTTAAAGGAGGCGACTATCAAGTCGAAACTCTGCCGGAAGCGCCGGCCGTTATCGCCGGAGGTGGCAAGATTTCCTTGATCGAAATAGAAGTTCCGAGTTCTACCAGTGCGATCGTCAAACGCATTTTACAATTAGGTACTTAACCCTTGATCGCAAACAGCAAACAGTGAGCTAAACTCAGAAGTTGCCCCATCAAAAAACACGCTTGGTACGCGCGGCGAAGCTATCCCGTAGGGAATCGCTCGTACAACTTCATCCCAATTGCTAAGCAGGAGATAATTTTAATGGAACTCACAAGCAATAACACGATTGCGGAAATCCTACAAAGACACAAAGCAGAGTTACTAGCAGACTGGCTCAAAGAACTGCAAAATACCGGGCTGCGGCGGGACGACTTGATGAGAGCCAAAGAATTGCGCTCCGAGTGTCAAGAGTTCCTGCAATTGCTCCACATTGCAGTCGGGAACGGTAACTTTAGCGACATCCAGACACCCGAATGGGAAAATATGCGGGTGCTGCTAGCAGAAGTTTCGCGATCGCGCGTTCAGAGAGGGTTTACTCCCTCAGAGATAGCGAGTTTCATTTTATGCTTCAAAAAGCCATTGTTCGATCGGCTTTGTCATGAACTGACAGAAAATCGCGACGCACTGGTCGAACAACTTTGGCTTTCCACCAGTTTATTAGACCAGCTTGGCCTTTGGGTGACAGAAATTTTTCTCAAAGCTCGCGAAGAAGTCATCGAACGCCAACAGCAAGAAATGCTCGAATTGTCAACACCCGTAGTCAAACTTTGGCAAGGCATTCTCGCTTTACCCATGATCGGGACTCTCGACAGTGCCCGCACTCAAATAGTAATGGAAACTCTGTTGCAAGAAATCATGGAAACCGGCTCAGAATTTGCGATTTTAGACATTACAGGCGTGCCGACTGTTGACACTTTAGTTGCTCAACATTTATTAAAAACTGTAGCCGCCGCCCGTTTAATGGGTACTGAGTGCATCATCAGTGGCATTCGCCCGCAAATAGCTCAAACCATAGTTCACTTAGGAGTTGACTTGCAGGATATCCTCACAAAAGCTACTTTAGCAGATGCTTTTAAAGTTGCGTTGCAGCGCCAAGGTTTAACTATAAAAAATCTTAAAGAGGAAAGATAAACATATTGCCTTATGACAGAAAAAATCAAGTAAAACTTAACAATTAGGTGAATTTGTGGAACGAATACCTATTCTTCAAATGGGAGAATTTTTGCTAGTAACAATTCAAGTAGATATGCACGATCGCTTAGCAATGACGCTGCAAGATGACCTGACCAACCGCATTGTCAAAACAGGCGTCAAAGGTGTGTTGATAGAAATTTCTTCTCTAGAAATTGTTGATTCTTTTATCGGGCGTATTATCAACAATATCGCTAGTATGTCGCGAATTTTAGATGCGGAAACAGTTGTGGTAGGAATGCAGCCAGCAGTAGCTATTACGCTCGTTGAGTTGGGGCTTTCCCTGACAGGTGTTCGCACAGCTTTAAGCGTTGAAAAAGGCATGATTTTGTTAAGAAAATCCTTGGGTTTGTCTGTTGACGAGCAAGGGTAAGCAGTCGATTAATTGTCCCCTGACTGAGGCACAGGCAGTCAAGAAACCTAGTTTGTTTGTAGATACCTTGTTGATAAACTGAAGATTTCTTAGGAGAGGGCTTACGCACTCAAGGGGGTTAAATCAAGGGTTTCAGATTCCGACACTATCTTCTCTTTTGAGAGAAAATCGTAGTAAGTGCGTAAGTCCTATTAGGAGAAACTAAGTTGATGATCGTAAGTCCTATATTTTGGGGAGAAGTTCTATTTTGGTACAGTAGCCGCCATGTCAAAACGTGAGACACTAGAAATCCGATCGTCATCCGATATAGTCCACGTCCGACAGCAAGTGCGAACTTGGGCTGTAGCAATGGGATTCGGTTTACTAGACCAAACGAAAATCGTTACCGCAGCCAGCGAACTCGCCCGCAATACTGTAGAGTACGGCAAAGGGGGAACTGTAACTCTCGAAACGCTCCAATTAGGAACCCGCAAAGGGCTGAAGCTGATATTTGAAGACAATGGCCCGGGAATTCCAGACATCGAATTGGCAATGACTGACGGTTATACTTCTAATCACGGTTTGGGTTTGGGGCTCAGTGGTTCCAAGCGGTTGATGCACGAATTTGAGATTGTTTCCAAAGTGGGTAAGGGGACTAAAATTGCGATCGTCCGCTGGCGGTGAGGAAGTAATACGATTTGAGAGTTGAGATTTTAGATTACAGCATTGGGAATGACTGAGGACGATCGGGATTGGAGCTTGCGTATAGTTGCCTTCTTTTTTTAAATTGGTATAAAAAGCAACCAGCAAAGCCAAGAAGTGATTCTTGGAATGCCAGCCCATACCCGGAGAGGGTTGGCGTATGGAGGATTTCATGATTAGAGCTGATAAAAAATGATAGATGCCGTAGCCCTGCCCGTAACAGAAGAAAGTCAAGTGGGAGAAGCGCGCCGAATCGCAGTCGCCCTCGCGACCGAAGTCGGATTTAACGAAACCGATCGCGGTAAAGTGGCAATTGTTACCACCGAAGCAGCAAAAAACGTGGTCAAGCACGCCCGCGAAGGAGAACTTTTGCTGCGAACATCAAAAACAACGGCAGGATATAGCATTGAAATAGTAGCGCTAGACCGGGGGCAGGGCATGGCAAATGTCGCGCTGTGTATGCGGGACGGTTTTTCTACAGCGGGAAGCCCTGGAACTGGACTGGGGGCAATTAAACGCCTCTCTACTTTTTTTGATATTCATTCTGTACCAAAACTGGGGACAGCCTTATTAGCGCGGCTGGAACCGACCCAAAATAGCCGGGAAGCCTTCCAAAACAGCAATTACTTGGAATTAGGGGCCGTCCACTTACCAAAAGCAGGAGAGAAAATTTGCGGGGATTCGTGGGCGGTAAAAAATCACCTGGACAAAAACCTGATCTTAGTTGCAGACGGGCTCGGCTACGGGGATTTGGCGGAGGAAGCGTCTGGCGAAGCAGTCCGTGTATTTGAGGAAAACGCCAAACTCGGGCCGAAAGCAATTTTAGAGAAGGCGCACGCTGCTTTAAAAAATACCAGAGGAGCGGCTGCGGCGATCGCCCAAATAGATCCTACCCAACAAACAATTTGTTTTGCCGGAATTGGCAACATCAGCGGTGTAGTTGTCACAGATAACCAAAGCCGCAGCATGGTTTCCTACAACGGCACAGTTGGACATATGATGCGAAAAGTAGCAGAATTTGTCTATCCTTGGTCGCAGCAGTCCCTACTCATCATGCACTCCGACGGTTTGGCGGCGCAGTGGAATTTAAACCGCTACCCGGGTTTAGCCTCCAGACATCCTGCTTTAATCGCAGCCGTGCTCTACCGGGACTTCAAACGCACTCGCGATGACATGACAGTTATAGTAGCCAAGGTGAGAGAAGCAGCGTGAGTTACCCAATCCTGACGACGGAAGTCCGCTTTGAACAAGACATTGTACAAGTACGCCAAAGAGCTCGCCAAATTGCTAAAGGGCTGGGATTCGATTCCCAAGTACAAACCCGCATCGCCACAGCAGTTTCCGAAATTGCCCGCAATGCTTTCAAATATGCAGGCGGTGGCAAAGTAGAATTCATTGTGGAAGGGGAATCGCCCCAACTTTTTCGGACTCGGATTTCCGACACGGGGCCGGGAATTGATGATTTACCGGCTGTGTTAAGCCCCAATTTTCGATCGCAAACCGGCGCGGGACTCGGTTTAGCAGCAGCCAAACGGTTGATGGATGAAGTGCAAATCGACTCGGCGCCCGATCGCGGAACGGCTGTACAATTAATTAAGCAGTTTTCCAAAAATATGCCTGCGCTGAGTGCGATCGAACTAAATCAATTAGTTGACAAACTAGCACGCCAAATTCCCGAAGATCCCTATGCCGAAATTCAGCAGCAAAATCAAGAATTACTACGCACTTTAGACGAACTCCGCCAGCGTCAAGAAGAACTCGTACAATTAAATCAACAACTAAAAGATACCAATCGCGGAGTTCTAGCACTTTACGCTGAATTGAACGACAAAGCCGAATCTCTCCGGCGCGCCAGCGAACTCAAAACCAGCTTTCTCTCCAATATGAGCCATGAGTTTCGCACTCCGCTAACAGCAATTATGAGCCTTTCCGAAATATTGTTAAATCGCCTCGACGGAGAACTTTCAGCCGAACAGGACAAGCAAGTAAGTTACATTTACAAATCCGCCGAGTCTCTCGCAGAACTTGTCAACGACTCGTTAGATTTAGCCAAAGTGGAAGCCGGAAAACTAACTCTTCGCGTGGCTGATTTTGAAGTCGAAGATTTGTTCAGCGCCCTGCGAGGAATGATGCGCCCCCTGCTTCCCCCAAACTCTCCCGTTTCTATAATTTTTGAAGATCCTCTCGAAATTCCAATCCTCACAACCGACGAGGGAAAAGTTTCTCAGATTTTGCGAAATTTGATTTCTAATGCCCTCAAATTTACCGAATCAGGTGAAGTTCGAGTTGCTGCGGAAATGGGAGAGGAGGGAACTGTTACTTTTTCAGTAGCAGATACCGGCATCGGCGTTGCCCCAGCCGATCAAAGGCGGATTTTTGAAGAATTTGTCCAACTCGAAAACCCCTTGCAGAAGGGCGTCAAAGGCACGGGATTGGGATTGTCTTTGTGCAAAAAACTGGCGGAGTTTTTGGGAGGAAGCATTGAAATCACAAGTTCACCCGGAGTGGGTTCGACTTTTTTTGTCACACTGCCGATTCTGTATCCTGGAGAGGAAGAAAACCCTTTGGAAATGTCCGCTGCTAAGGGAGATGAAATATCCCTGGCAAGCGCAAATTCTCGTAGCTCGCGGGGTTCCGGGCCATCGCCAGCGGCGGATTCAGCAGCCAAAGTTTTGATTGGGGAGGATGAAGATAGTTTTTCGGTATTTGCTGAAAAACTTGCTACTAATTCATTGTACTGCGATATAGGTCGCCAACGGCGCTGAAGGTTTGGGTGCGGCTGCTCTTTGAACAACCGCAAGCAATTTTTATCGACATTGCGATACCGGATCTGACCGAATTTGAGGTTTGGGAAGGGTTGAAATGCGATCGGACTACTTGTCAAATACCTGCTATCGTGATGAATTCAAAACATTTTGGGTTACATCACTTTTTTTCTGCGCGGGATGCTAGGGCTGCACGGTGAAAAATATTATTCCGATGCAAACGGAAACAATATCAGGCCTTGTAGCTTTTGAGAACTGAAGTCCGATGCTGCGAACCTAATTATATTTTTTTCAGCGCATTTTATATTGTTCGTAAGAGAGGTAATTTATAGCAGGCAAAATTTATTTAATTTGCAACAGCATTTAACCTTTGTGCTGTAAAATGTAGCAGTTCTCAGTTGCCGACTATATAGTAGGGACTTACCGAGGGCCTATTTTCGTGTCGGCGATCGGCTAAAATTCATGATAAATCTTGTTCTTAGCAAAGTCTCGATTAATAAAAAGAATGCAACTGTAGGCGCGTAATTCAAACCCATACAAAATAAGCCATTCCCAATTCTAAAATCTCAAATCTAAAATGGTATGACTTTCATCTCCCTTCAATATGCCCTGTTTTTGTTAGTTTTGTTCGCGGCTTACTGGTTGGTTCCGCTGCGGTGGTGGCGGCTGTTCATCATGTTGGCGGGTAGTTTGATTTTTTACGCTTCGCTGCAAATTTGGTACATTCCTCTGCTGTTAGTCGGTGCTTTGTTTAATTACTGCTTGGCGATGGCGATTGGGGAACCTCTGGATTGGCGGATTGCTAATGAATCTTGGAACCGCCGCCGTTTGTTGCTGCTGTGGATAGGCATCTGCCTGAATGTGTTGCTGCTTCTGGGCTTTAAGTATGTGCCTTTTTTATTGAGTTCGATCGGCACTTTGTTCAATTGGCCTTTTGCTATCGACGGGGCTGACTGGGTGAAAAGTCACGTCATCGCACCCCTGGGATTGAGTTTCTTTTGCTTTGAGTGCATTGCTTATTTGATTGACGTGTACCGAGGCGCGCCTGCTGCTACTTCGCTGCTGCACTTTGCTGCTTACAAGTTGTTTTTTCCAAAACTGATTTCCGGCCCGATTACTCGCTATCACAACTTGATCTATCAACTGAAAACCCAGCAATTTCCGACGCCCGATCGCATTTCTGAGGGACTTTGGACGATCGCCTTTGGTGCAGTAAAAAAAGGTCTTTTCGCAGATAACTTGGGAATTTATGTCGATTTAAGCTTTACTAACTTGCAGCGGGCGGGTAGCGAGGATTTATGGCTGGCTATTTTTGCTTACGGGCTGCAACTTTATCTCGATTTTAGTGGCTATGTTGACATGGCGCGCGGTACTGCTTTGCTGCTGGGTTGGTATTTGCCACCAAATTTTGATTTTCCTTATTTTAGTGCCAGCATAGCTGATTTTTGGCGACGCTGGCACATGACTTTAGGCGATTGGCTACGCAATTATTTGTATTTTCCTTTGGGCGGTTCGCGAGTCGGTTTGTGGCGCACTTGTCTGAATTTGGCTATTGTCATGTTAATTGCGGGAATTTGGCACGGGGCCGCTTGGGGATTTATTGTGTGGGGGGGTTTACACGGTTTAGCTTTGGCGGTTCACAGGCTGACTGATGTGCTGTTTAAGCGGTTGCGGATCGAGTTTTTGTGGGAAAATCCGCTCGGTATCGCGATCGGTTGGCTGTTGACTCAGGCGATGGTTTTTGGTAGTTGGATATTTTTCCGTCTTCCAGATTTAAAGGATTCTGGATGGGCGATTTCGCATTTGTGGGGACACGCTGCTGACGTGCAGTTTGCTGAGAAAGTTTATGGCGAAGCTTTGGGTTTGGAAAGAGTGCATTTAACTTGGATGTTGGCGGCTTTGGCTGCGGCGATGCTGGGGAATTATGCGTTGAGTCGGGGTTTGAAATTGGAGTTAAATTGGCCACTGAAATTGGTGTTAGTGCCGCTTTGTTTGTATGCGGTTTGGGTGTTGGCTCCCGAAGGGGGTTTGCCTTATATTTATTTTGATTTTTAGGGTATTATTTAATTCGCCGTAAGGTGCAGCGCACCCTACGACGACATTGAGGTGCGCCGAAGTGATTCCTAGCTACCTAATTAGTGTCAACTTAAGCTTTTAGTTCGCCAGTCCTCCCGCTCACCCAACAGTCCGCCAGGGAATGAATTCCCTGCCTCATAGCTAAAGTCCTCTCAGAGAGGACGGAAGAACTCATTAGTCCTCATAGCGAGAAATTTCGCTTTAATGCTCCTGTTTCAACTGCTGCTAGACTGAGGGTTTAACGTTAAGTTGACATCAATGCCCGGGGAGCATCTCATATCAATTCCGGTAGCATCGGAATAGTAAAATCCAGTCAACAGTTAACAATTCCCGATGGTGCAACCGGAATTCATCTGCGTTCATCTGTGTTTATCTGCCCTCATCTGCGGTTCAAAAAAGAGAATTTATTCACCGCAGATGACAAGGGATTGACGCTGACTCACGCAGATGAAGAGAAGAGAGATAGGAATTATTCCGATGCTAACAGACTTGATATCATATTTGTAAAAATACTTCTTCTGGCTCTTTCTTTCTTCCTCCTGGCTCCTAACTCCAATTTCTAGGTTAGCTGCAAAACAGAGAGGCTCCCAATTCCCGCTACCCTACAACTCACACTCAACAGTCAACAATCATCTCGCTCCTGTACCCTAAAACTGATAAGAACACCAATCGCTCCAGCTACCGACATAAAGTTTAGCATCGGGGATTCCGGCGATTTCTAAAGACAGTAAATTAACGCAAGCCGTCACCCCCGAACCGCAATAAACAATAATTTCTTCGGCTTTTTCTAATTCCGTCCACCGCTGTTTTTGTTCGGATGCCGATCGCACTTTTCCAGTTTCATCCGTCACCCCTTGCCAAGGATAGTTAACCGCACCCGGAATGTGACCTGCAATGGGGTCGATCGGCTCCCGCAAACCTTCATATCTCTCGCTTTCTCGCGAATCAACCAAAACCTTTCCCGGCAAGTCTTTACGCTCTTTCACAGCCTCAATATCTACCGCCAAATCCTGCTGCAAGTGGGTCACAAATTTACCCTCCCGGGGTTCTGGCCAAATATTTGTTACCGGATATCCCGCCGCTTTCCAGCCGCTGAAACCGCCGTCTAACAAAGCGACTTTGCTGTGTCCCATATACCGCAGCAGCCACCACAAACGAGCCGCAAAAGCCAGCCGCGAATCGTCATAGGCAACGACTAAAGTTTCTGGTGAATTAATGCCGATCACGCTCAGCTTCTCAGCTAATTCTTCAATATTTGGTAGGGGATGTCTACCGCCGTGTTTGCCCACTGAACTCGCGAGATCGCGGTTTAAATCTAAATAGAAAGCTCCGGGAATGTGACTTTCTTGATATTGTTTTTGTCCCAATTCAGGGTCGGCAAGGGAAAACCGACAGTCAATGATTACAACTTGCGGATTGTCCGTATTGGTGGCTAACCATTCAGAAGAAACGATTAAAGTGTTGTCAGTCATAATTATTCAAATCTATATTTTAACATTATCTAGAAGGAGATTTTTTCTCGGGTTCTGCTTTGTCGGGAGGAGATTTCTTAGAAGTAGCTTTCTCTGAAGCTCTATTTTCAGAATTGGATTTTTTAGGAGTTCCTTTTTCCGAAGTTTCTTTGGGCAAATTGGATTTTTTAGTAGTTGCTTTTTCCGAAGGTGATTTTTCGGCTGGTGCGGGAGTTGGAGTTGGCAGAGGGGGAGTTACTGCTGCTTCTTGAGCATAAAGCAAATATTTCTGATACTCGATTACTTTTGCTTGAGCTAGTTGATGGTTGGGGCTAGAGACTGGTACTCTTCTCATTAATGAGACCGCTTCTTGCCAACGATCGGTAACTGTCGTCCAATCTTCCTTGGTTTTTGCCGCTCGCCCCAACTCTGCTGCTGTGAGTGCGCTGTTAACGGCTTCTCGAAAAGTATCTGGTGCAGTATCCGGTGCAGTTGCTAAATTTGCTGTTTCATCGGGATTATTGCCTGCAGTTGCTGTCGGCTGGTTCAAAATTTTACCCACAAACGCCACCAAGGCGATCGCTAACATACCCGTTACTAGCCCGACTACAATGAAAGTCGATCGCAGCCGATTCTCAAATGCAGCAAGTTCCGGCGGTTTTTCCTCCTCAAAATTGTTCTCGATGTCTGTGCGATCGTCCATATTAGCAACAGCAGTATTTGGTACAGATTCTCCTGCAAAGCTCTGTAGTTCAAAAGTGCTGTTCTCCAAAATAAACTCTTGACTCCAAGCAGCAGCAATCTTGCCACTTTCTCGGCCCTCAACCTTCACTTTGCGAATCGAATCAGGCTGCAAATTCGTCAGCTCGGTGCGAACAAAATCAACTAATGTATCTTCTTTTGGTACTTGCTCGGCCTCAAGAATTACATCCAAACAATCGCCGTCGAGATTTGCCGAGGCTGTGATGCCTTCAGATTGCAACTGGCTCTCAAGCCAAGATGCGATAGCCTGCGGATTTCCCTGCTTGGCAAGTTCCTGAAAATTAACCTCTGTCATAGCTGGACACCTGATAACGCAGAAGATAGAAGGTAGAAGGAAGAAAAAATGAAAAAGTCAGAAAGAGTTTTTTGGAGTTTAAAACACAATAACTGAAATTCAACAAATAGTATAATGTATCGTGGCAAATCCCAGCCCAAAGACGCAAATTATCACTCTCGCTCCCTCTCCCAGCCCTTGGGAAAAGACTCGCAGTCCTTACTCCCAAACGAACTCAGGTTTGTAGTAAGGAATGCAAGTCGTCTTGCTCAGCCGCCAAATACTGCTGCTGCAACCAGGTTTTTGATACCGGGCGCGCCAGTCCAGATATTGCAAGCATCGCCCCTACAACCAGCATCCGCCTGGAAAAATCCTCGATCGCGCGGATGCGAGATGAGAAATTTTAGAGCAAAAATTTGTGCGATCGCAGTGCCATCGGCCGACAGCGAGTGATATCATCAGTTAGTCAATATTCAAGTTTTTATAGCAAATAACTCGATCGCACAATGGTAGCAATAGCAATTTTAGCTGCTGGACGCGGCACGCGCATGAAATCTGACTTACCCAAAGTTCTACACGAATTGGGCGGTCGATCGCTAGTTGAGCGAGTCCTGCAAAGTTGTCAAGAAATTTCACTTACCAGGCGACTTGTCATCGTCGGTTATCGAGGTGAACTCGTTAAAGAATCCCTGATTCGAGGTCAAGAAATATCAGGGGAAAATCCTCAATCTCCTTCCCTAGAATTTGTAGAACAAACCGAACAATTGGGAACCGGTCATGCCATCCAACAATTGCTGCCTCACTTAGAGGGATTTCAAGGAGACTTGCTGGTATTAAATGGGGATGTACCTTTGCTGAGGGCGGAAACTATCAAACAATTGATAGCAATTCACAAACAGCACCAAAACTCTGCTACTTTATTGACAGCTAATTTGCCGAATCCCCAAGGGTACGGTCGAGTATTTACCGACAGTCAAAACTTAGTCCAGCAAATTGTCGAAGACCGCGACTGCACACAAGCTCAAAAGCAAAATCACCGCATTAATGCAGGTGTTTACTGCTTTCATTGGCCGGATTTAGAGAAAATTTTGCCAGAATTGAAGGCAGACAATGACCAAAAAGAATATTACCTAACTGATACGGTAAATTTCCTCAATCCAGTGATGGCCGTGGATGTGGAAGATTATCAAGAAATATTGGGAATTAACGATCGCAAACATTTAGCCACAGCTTGCGATATTTTGCAAACGCGGATCAAGGACAAGTGGATGACGGCGGGAGTGACGCTGCTAGATCCCAACAGCATTACGATCGACGATACAGTAGAGTTGCAGCCGGATGTGGTAATTGAACCGCAAACTCACTTGCGGGGCAAAACTTCGATCGCCTCTGGGAGTCGCATCGGCCCCGGCAGTTTGATCGAAAACAGTCAGATTGGGGAAAATGTGACTGTGCTTTATTCGGTTGTTTCTGACAGTATAGTTGCTGAAAATTCGCGAATTGGCCCTTACGCACACTTGCGGGGACACGCAGAAATTGGGGCGAACTGCCGCGTCGGCAATTTTGTAGAATTGAAAAATACTCAAATTGGTGCTCGAACTAATGTCGCTCACTTGTCTTATTTAGGCGACGCGACTTTGGGAGAAAAAGTCAACATCGGTGCTGGGACAATTACGGCGAATTATGACGGAAAAAACAAGCACAAAACTCAAATAGGCGATCGGAGTAAAACAGGTTCTAACAGCGTGCTGGTTGCACCGATAACTTTGGGGGAAGATGTTACTGTAGCGGCGGGTTCTGTGGTGACAGAGGATGTGCCCAATGATTGTTTAGTCATAGCCCGTTCCCGGCAAGTTGTCAAACCAGGTTGGAAGTTGAAAGAACCTAAAAAGTGAACGATTGTTCACTTTTTAGATAATGAGTTTCCACACGTGAGTTTCGGACTCGATACCACAGAAACGGGGTTTTTATAACGGGGACGATCGCGCTCTAGGAGAGGTTTTGGTAAAAAACCCGGTTTCTGCGTAAGTCGGCAAGCTTGAGAAATCGGGTTGATGGCGAGCGCCTATTTTTTGTTATTTTTGCTGGTGCAGATAGTTGTTAATCGCTTTGGCGATTTTTTCTTGCTCGTAGAGACTCATTGTGCGGGGTAGGGAGATGCGAGAGCCTCCACAAACTAACAGTCTGACTTCGTACCAAATGTCCTTATCCAGATCTTTTGTTCGATCGACTTCCACGCCATAAATCTCGCACAGAGAGTATTCAATTACTTTACGTGCCAACAAACCCCGCTGTTTAACAGTCAAGGTGTTTAAATTTCCATCGAAGCTGTAGGTTTCATTATTTCTCAAGACGATCACTGCGGCTGCTGCGAGCAAAAATATGCCTCCTGTCCATCCCAACCAGCGATCTTCTTGACTTAAGCGCAGCAATCGATCTTTTGCATTTTTAACATAAAAATTGATGTCCGAAGCAACAGCGTCTTGGGTTCCCCAATTAGTGGAGTTAGCAGTGAAAGGAACATAGCCAACAGAAGTCAAAAGTATAACTCTGGTTTTATAGCCGCATCTTTGGACTTTAGCTCCCCGCAAAGAAGCCAGCTTAATTTCTTGGGTGTTTGATCCCAGTAAATTCGATCGCACCAACTGACAATTTCCTTGTTTGGCCTGCAATCGCTGGCAGCTCAGGGTTGCTTTATGATAATCAAAAGCCAGCCCGAACAGTCCAAAGGCAATGAATAAACAACTAGGCAACCAAAAATCAAATATGCTTTGAGTCTGAATTATTAATTCACTTGCTGTTTGCTTGATTATTTTCATTTATCTCACCTTGTGATTCCAAAAATGAGGCTACAGATCGACTTCCTGACCCGGATGAGCAGAATTGTTAACTTATATATTATTTGAAGTCGTCCTCTACCATGACCCCTTTTATTTTGCTAATAGATTAGCATTAAAAGCTCTCGCCGACAACCAAGGTCGCGAGTTTACCTGCTGCTGAGTTTAAGATACTTTTCCGTGATTTAAAGTTAATATTCCGGACAGTTTTTCATAGCTGAATGGGTTATTCTCGCTTGACTTAGAGCCACTGTGGATAATTAAATCAATAGACCTCTTGCAAAAGTCATTATGAAAGGTTAAGTTGATAGTTTATAGATGCCTGCAATCAGGTTGAAGCATAAACCAAATCTACGTCGGCGCTCTCGGTAAGGTTCCGGCTCTTCCGTACTTACCGCTGCTCAAATGTTAGTTAAAGGTTCATGATAATTGTGACTCTCGAATAAATAATGAACAAGTTAATGACAATTATTCTCAATTTGCCCGGTGTCTTAGTAGAAGATTACAAACAGACAGGAGAAACATTAATATTAGTAATAAAATTACAAAAAACGACAGCCTCTTGCCCTGTTTGCAGTCTATCCAGCCATCATTTGCATCAAATTTATAGATATCTAGTGAGAGATTTACCAATTGGTAGTAGAGAAGTAATGTTGAGAGTAAATCGGCGCCGATTTAAGTGTAAAAATTGTCGCAAACCTTTTAATGAAAATTTAGCGTTTCTCGAAAAAAAGAAAAATTTTACCAAGAGATATGCACAAAGTATTGCTGAACAAGTTGTCCATAATGACATTAATAACGTGGCTAAAAACAATAAACTAACAGACGAAGAAGAAGTTTGGTCAATGGTAAAAGCTGTAGCCAATAAAATCTTACCTGTTGATGTAAAAAAGTTACATAAATTAGGCATAAATGAAATTAGTTTAGTAAAAAAAAGGAAAGTTTATAGTTGCATTAGTCGATTTATTAACACATAAACTAATAGGTTTAGCTGCCGATAGAAAACAGGGAACAATCGAAAATAAGATGCTTGAATGGGGAGAAGAAGTCTTAAACCACATCGAATAATTAAGTATGGACATGACGGGTAATTATAAATCATTAGTCAAAAAACTTTGCGCGAATGCTGATGTAACAGTAGATAGATTTCATGTGGCCAAAATGATTCATGAGGAATTAAATCAGGCGAGAATCGAGCAAAAAAAGGCAGCCTCATCGTTAGAAGCGAAAGAAAGAGCCAAATTATTGGAGAGTTTAAAAGGAAGTAAATATACATTGTTGAAATCAGAGAATGACTTGTCTAGCCAACAAAAATTAAACTTAAAACAAGTAAAAGATGCTTCGCCGTTAGTAGGAACTATGCACATTTTAAAATAAGAGTTTCATACTTTGTTTAAAAAAAGTAATTGTTTGGGTGACGGGATATTAGAATTAACAGATTGGTTAAAAAAGCCATAACCATACTATAAAAAGAGTGTAGAAACAATCAAAAGATGGTTGGGAGAGATTGGGGTGGATTTTGAAGAAAGAACAACTAATGGGATAGTAGAGGGAATTAATACTACATTAAAGCTATTAAAAAGGTGTGGTTTGGGATTTAGAAATTTGATAAATTTTGAAATATGGGCATTACTTTTTTGGCATTTTCCTAAAAAATGAGCAGCGGTAAGTACGGAAGAGCCTGAGGGGAACCCCTACAAAAATCGCGATCGCTCGACCGGATATGATATGAGACACTACTTAAATCTTTCGTATAGCGTCAGCAAATAGTCATATCGCATTGATTTATCCTCTCTAAAATTAATCTAGCCTGCCTTCAGAAGGTAGGCTAGGGCGATCGGGAGGAGTATAGAGTCAAACACAATATTGGTACTAGACTTGGGGTTAAGTTGAAACTGTAGGGTGCGTACTTCGCACCCTACAGTCTCTCATTTCCAGGCTCGGCTTTGTATTTAAACCGGAACCAGAGTCGGTTCCAAAGTTGCCACTAATTTGAGATTGTACTCATATTCAAAACACGGCTTTTTATAATCCAAACTCCACAGTTCTAGAGCGCAATTGTCTTCTGGATTGAGCGGTTGTAGGCGCAAGTGAAACTCTCTAACTTCCGGGCGATATTCGCATTTAAAATCAGAAATGGCGCCTATTTGCCGCCTATCTAAAGCCACAGCTAACCGTAGAAAAGGATGCAATTTATTGACGAATTCCCGGTATTTTTTAGGAAGAGCAATAAAGTTTTCGTGCTTCTTTTTGGGAGGATTTTTCCGGTGATAGCGAGCCAAATTGGCAATTACTTCAATCTCTGTTTCAGTGTAGCCCAATAACTCACCATTGCGAATTAAATAGTAAGAATGCTTGTGGTGCGCTGAATGACTGACGTACAAACCGCAGTTGTGCAGAATTGCTGCAGCCCACAGCAACTCGCGTTCTTCGCTTCCCCAGTTGTGTAGAATTCCTTGAGTTTGGTCGAAGAAGTTGAGAGTAAATGCTGCGGTTCTTTCGCTTTGTTCTAAATTGACTTGATATTTCTCAGCCATGTGGTGAATGCTGCGCTGGCGGATTGAACCTTGATAGCGTAAGCGGTTTTCAATTAAACCGTGCGCCAGCATCCAGTCAACAATTACGCCTTCTCTCAGAGATCGATCGCAAACAGTCAGCGATTCAATTCCTAATAGTATCATAGCTTCCTGCAAAATCAAAGCGCCTGCCAGAATAATTTCCGCCCGCTTGTCCGACATTCCCGGAATTGCCAACCTTTCGGCATAAGAAAGTTTACGAAAGCGATTGACTAAATCGCGCAAATCTTTTAAACTTAACTGATATCCGGCTAGGGGACTCGGCACTGTTCCCAACTTTTCGCGAGCATTAATTGCCGCTAGAGTTTCGATGGTTCCAGCAGTGCCAATCAAGCGCAAAGGTTCGCCCTCATGGAATTGAGATCGCAATTCGTCGATCGGTCTTTCCAGCGAAATCCGAATATAAGCTTGCAAATAAGCAAACTCCTCCCTAGTAATCGGGTCAGTTTTGACAAATTGTCCTGTTAAGCGAACAGCACCAATTTTTGTACTGGTGAGACAACGAGGTTCAGAACTGTCTCCTAAAATTAACTCCGTAGAACCGCCCCCAATATCAATAATTACCTGGGACTGATTGTTAAACTCCATACCCGAAAGAACGCCGAGATAAATTCTCCGCGCTTCTTCTTGACCGGAAATTAAACTCACATTCAGGTCTAATTCTTCAGCAACTTGTTTGAGAAAATCTCGCCCGTTAGGAGCTTCCCGAACTGCACTGGTAGCCACAGCGATAATTTGTTCGGCATTGAAAGTTTTAGCAATATCTTGAAAACGTCGCAGAGTGGCGATCGCCCTTTCCATAACCTCGGACTTCAAACACCCTGTCTTAACCTCACAATCGCCCAACCGAACCGTATCTTTTTCTCTAGCAATAATAGTAAACGCGGGTAATTTCGGATCGATACGCGCCACCACCATGTGAAACGAGTTAGTACCCATATCAATAGCAGCAATAATGCGATTTGACTCCGCAGAAGGAAGTGAATTAACCATTGGAGTATCGGGGTTGACAGATATTTATGATTATTTCACGAATCCAGTGAGGCATTCTATTAAATTAGCAAAAATTTGGAATTGCTGACTGGTCAAGACTTTTACCTGTTTTAAACTTCGGCAGAAGTGCGATCGGTAGCAGAGATAGTAAGTGATTGTGCCTAAAATTTGATAAGATCTAGAGTTAAAAATATCAAATCTAGAATTGAAATGCTTAAAGAGCCCGATCGCCAACCCGAATCCACATTGCTAACCGTCGTGAGGCTTTTGAGATGGGACAAACCAGCAGGAAGGCTGATTTTAATGATTCCAGCCCTCTGGGCAGTCTTTTTAGCAGCAGATGGGAGGCCGCCCGCGGCATTGGTCGGCGTGATTGTGTTGGGTACCTTAGCCACGAGTGCGGCGGGATGCGTCATCAACGACTTGTGGGATCGCGATATCGATCCCGAAGTAGAAAGAACGCGATCACGCCCGCTAGCATCCCGCGCCCTCACCGTGCAAACTGGAATAGGAGTTGCATTGATTTCCTTTGCTTGCGCGGCGATTCTCGCTTTTTATCTTAATCCTTTAAGCTTCTGGCTATGCGTCGCCGCGGTACCAGTAATTATCTGCTATCCGCTGGCAAAAAGATTCTTTCCAGTGCCGCAATTAGTGTTATCAATTGCCTGGGGTTTTGCAGTTTTAATTAGTTGGAGCGCTGCCGTTAACCAATTAGAATTAGCGACTTGGCTGCTGTGGGGTGCAGTCGTGCTGTGGACATTAGGATTTGATACAGTTTATGCGATGAGCGATCGGGAAGACGACCTGCGTTTGGGGGTGAATTCCAGCGCGATATTTTTCGGGGACAATGCTGCTAATGCTGTGGGTTTTTTCTTTGTTGGTACTGTCGGTTTGTTAGCAGCAATGGGAATTAATCTGCACTTGCATATTGGTTTTTGGATGGCAATTAGCGCGGCGGCTATTTTGTGGTTTTTGCAGTACAGTCAACTGAAGAAAGCGGAGCTTCCTAAGCTTGTTTACGGTCAAATTTTTCGCCAAAATGTTTGGGTGGGGTTTGTCATATTGGCGGGGATGATTGTTGGGGAGATTTTTTAGTTTTTTGTATGGCTTTTTCTGGATGAAACGGGTATGAAACTCCAATGATTGAATTTTGACAGAAGAACTTCCCATTGATTTAAGCCTAAAAGCCTGTGTCTCTCTGCTTTGTATCGAAGTCTCCAACGGCTGCACCTCCCCGAAACAAGGGGGACGAGCGATCGCTTATTCTCCCTTTTTCACGATTCTTATACAGAAATATACTCAGTTCAATATACTTAGTTATTAATCCAATTAAATTAATTTTTTTACATAAATTAATGATGTGCAGGCTTCTAAAAACTGATATTTTTTTACACAAAATTATACTCAATTATACTAAATATTGCTGAATAAAAATAACTACAAACCGATTGTGACAGGTGATGCTGCAGCATCTGGCTAAGAAAAATCAAGATCCCTTTCTCAGCGAGATTCAGAAGATTTCTCGCTCTTTCAAAAATACGATATATCCACCCCAAAACTATGAAAAAAATCATCATTGGCATCATGGGCCCCGGCGAAAGTGCCACATCAACGGACTTAGAAAACGCCTATCAACTCGGACAACTCATCGCCGAAGCAGGATGGATATTGCTAACTGGCGGTAGAAATGTCGGCGTCATGGATGCCGCCAACAAAGGAGCAAAATCAGCTAACGGTTTAACAGTCGGCATCCTTCCGGGAAATAACACTCGCGGCCTTTCTGAAGCTGTAGATATTGCCATTGTCACAGATATGGGAAACGCCAGAAATAACATTAACGTTCTTTCTTCAGATGTAATAATTGCCTGCGGTATGGGGACGGGCACAGCTTCGGAAATTGCCCTCGCCCTCAAAGCTAACAAACAAGTTATATTGTTAAATCACAGCGCGGAAAGTCAACTTTTTTTTAAAGGTTTAGCACAATTTAACATCTTTGTGGTAAACAATGCTGTAGAGGCTATGAATCAAGCTCGCGAAATCCTAGTAAATTCAAAATGAAATCCAAGATGAGACTAAGTAAATTCAACTTTTGTGCGATCGGCATTTTTCTGACTTTGGGAATTTTCGTCAGTACCAAAGCAGACGGAAGAATTGCACAGTTCAGTTTCAGCAACAAATCCACTCAAAAAGTAGCACAAACCCTCCCTCCTCCTCCCCCTTTCGCACAGCCTGTTACCGAACAAGAAGCGCCACCTATTCGCAGCGAATCCGTGCCGGATCAAATAGCTTTAGCAACCCATTTGCAGACCATCAAAGCTAGACTCTACGGTGCTTACTGGTGTCCTCACTGCCAAACACAACAAGAACTTTTCGGCAAAGAAGCATTTACCGCAATTACTTACATAGAGTGCGATCCCAGAGGCAAAGATGCTCAACCGGATTTGTGCAAAGCTGCCAATATTAAAGCTTATCCCACTTGGGAAATTCGGGGTAAATATTACACGGGCAGGCAATCTTTGGAAAAACTGGCTATTTTATCCGGTTATAAAGGCAGCAGCAATTTTCTGCAACCAGTTCCCTCTCCTTAAAAATATCTAAATTAGTTCGCACTCGCACTCGCCCACTAAGAAACCTGGTTTTTGAACCGAGATTAACTGTTTTCAGCAATTATTTTGGTTAAAAACCAGGTTTCTCACCAACCCTGCGTCCTAGACTATAAATGTAAAATGCTGATGGCGCACCTAAAATTATGATTTTTATGAACCCAACTTCTGAATAATATGAATTGACATGAAAGTGATCTGGTTATTGAATTGTAATTAGGCGGACAGATATATGTCAATTTCAGACTAGCAGTTATTCAGGAGACTGAAGCAATGCAGTTAAAATTTAGCAATAAACAAATAATCTGGAGCAGTTTGCTGTGCTTTTCGGCAATTGTACTTCCTGTAACGAGCCAAGCTATAACAGTACAAGAAGTACCGAATCCCCGTCAAGTAAATAACTCTTGGGTAACGGACAAGGCAAACATTCTCAGCGACAGCACCGAAACTCAGCTAAATCAAATGATTTCGGATTTAGAGGCGAAAAATGGCTCAGAAATCGCTGTTGTGACAGTGCCTAATACTAAGCCATCGGCGACACCCAAAGAATTTGCTACAGAATTATTTAACTTTTGGGGGATTGGCAAAAAAGGTAAAAATAACGGAGTTTTATTGTTGATTTCGTCGGGTGAACGCCGCGTTCAAATTGAAACAGGTTCTGGCATTCAAAGCATTTTACCCGATGCACAGGTAGTGGGAATTATTAAAACTGAAGTTACGCCCAGATTTAAACAGCAAGACTTTGACGGGGGCACATTAGCCGGGACAAAGGCGTTAGTAAATGTTTTACAAACTCCGACGGTAAATGCTCAATCTCAAACCACACTGCCTTTGGCTCCCATCGTACCATTTCAAGGGGTGAAACCGTCACCAATACCTAGTCAATCGCCAGTTATAGCAATCCTAAATCATTATCAAGACTAGGATACAATTATATGCAATACTTGATTGTGACAATAAAAAGATGAAT
>NZ_JAUBQX010000068.1:0-31439 GCF_036701505.1 Microcoleus sp. Pol11C2 | reverse complement strand
CTTAACTGCTTATCAAGCTATTCAACAAGCCCTCTCTATTCATGGCTCCCTTTTTTCCCCTAGTTGAGCAATTACCATAAAAATTTAGTTGGGTTTTAACCAAAATAACAAAAATCGGTACTTTCAAGCAAGTACAGCCATTTCTTCCTGTTAAAATAAGGTAGTGCTGACTATGCAAGACTACCTTATTTTGATAAAGACAATAATTCGTTCGACTACATAGTGAGCTAACTACTTTTCTCTTTATTACTCTAACCGATAAAATAATCGTCTCTTCTGTGTCCAAGCTATACTATACTATCACACCCGGTAGATTCAGCAGTTTTGTCGTTAATTTTTTCAGGAGTTTACTTAAATACTTAATAAAGTGTAAAGATTCTCGCATATTAAGTACCAAACAAGCATATTGAGATTTGTTAAAATTTAAATATTCTTCACAAAGCTTAGATTATACTTTTTTAAAGTGCATAAAAAATAGTTTTTTAATTCTGTTCTGTCATAAATATCAGTATTCTTACTAAAATACCGCCTGCTGTTCAATTTTTTATTAGTGAAATTACGCACATGAGTATTACTATTTTCGGTTACAGCCTCAGTGAAGCCATTTACGAAAGTGTAAATACTATTATTTATCGCGGCACCAAAGATATTGATCGAACCTCAGCAATTATCAAAACCTTCAAAGCCGAGCATCCGACAATCGAAGAAATTTCCCGCTTAAGACACGAACATAAAATCCTCAGACATTTAGACAGTGAAGGAATAGTTAAGCCCATAGCCTTAGAAAACTATCATAACGGCTTAGCGCTGATAGTAGAAAATTTTAACGGTCAATCTTTGAAAGATTTTCTTAACAATCAACCCTTGGCTATAAACGCATTTCTAAAAATCGGAATTCAGTTGGCAACAACTCTTGGAGATATCCATCAGAGTAATGTTATCCATAAAGACATTAAACCCCAAAATATCCTAATTGACTCAGAGACCAAGGAAGTAAAAATCATTGATTTTAGCATTGCTTCTCTTTTAGAGCGAGAAAATCAAACCGTCACAAATCCCAACTTATTAGAAGGAACTCTTGCTTATATGTCGCCGGAACAAACCGGCAGAATGAACCGATCAGTGGACTACCGCACCGACTTTTACTCTCTCGGTATTACATTTTATGAAATGGTGACAGGTAAGCTACCTTTTTCCGCAAAAGACCCCCTGGAATTCGTTCATTGCCATATAGCTAAAGCACCAATACCACCTCAAACGCTGAATCCCGAAATCCCGGATGCAGTTTCTGAAATTGTAATGAAATTATTATCTAAAACCGCTGAAGATAGATATCAAAGTGCTTTCGGACTAAAAGCTGACTTGGAAACCTGCCAGGAGATGCTTTCTTCAGGAGAAATTTCCAACTTTATTATAGGTCAACTAGATTCCTACAGCCAATTTCTGATTCCGCAAAAACTCTATGGACGGGAAAGAGAAGTTGCTAGTTTGCTAGAAGCCTTCGCTCGCGTCAGTGGTGGGGCAACGGAAATGATGCTAGTTTCCGGCTATTCAGGTATCGGTAAATCTTCCTTAGTTAACGAAGTTGATAAACCTATAGTCGGATCACGAGGGTATTTTATTTCCGGTAAATTTGACCAATTTAAGCGGAATATTCCTTATGCTGCTTTAATTCAAGCATTTCAAGGATTGATGCGGCAACTGCTCACTGAAAATTCGGCTCAAATAGCAATTTGGAAAGCTAAAATTCTCGAAGCACTTGGTGCCAATGGGTCAATTATTATTGAGGTTATTCCCGAAGTAGAAAAGATTATTGATCCACAGCCTGCGGTGCCGACTTTGGGGCCCACTGAATCTCAAAACCGATTTAATCGAGTGTTTCAAAAATTTATACAGGTGTTTAGTAAAGCCGAACACCCCTTAGTTATATTTTTGGATGACTTGCAGTGGGCAGATTCAGCTTCGCTTAAGCTTATCCAGCTAATAATGACCGATCCAGATAGTAAATATCTGCTATTAATAGGGGCTTATCGGGATAATGAAGTCAGTGCCACTCATCCCTTAATTTATACTTTAGAGCAAATTCAAAATACCAGGGCGATAGTAAATAATATTATCCTCCAACCTTTGGATATATCTCATGTCAACCAATTAGTGAGCGAAACCCTTCGTAGTCAAATTTCCCAAGTTTTGACCCTGGCTGAGTTAGTTTTTCAAAAAACCCAGGGGAATCCCTTCTTCTTAACTCAACTGCTCAAATCCCTTTATCAAGACAAACTCCTATCCTTTGATTTCAATCAAGTTTGTTGGCAGTGGGATATCCAACTGCTTCAAGGCATTGATATCAGCGATAATGTAGTCGAATTGATGGTTAGCCAAATTCAAAAGCTATCGTCCCCGACGCAGAATGTCTTAAAATTAGCGGCCTGTATAGGAGACATATTCAGTTTAGAAGTTTTGGCAATTGCTAATAAAAAATCTCAGTCAGAGACGGCAAGAGATTTATGGGAAGCGCTACAAGCTGGTTTTGTTATCCCGCTAAATAATTCCTACAAAATCCCCCTGCTCTTTGAGTCGGAAATATCTACAGAAAAGTCAACCGAGCAGTTTGATGTCATTTATAAGTTTTTGCACGATCGAGTGCAACAGGCGTCTTATTCTCTGATACCCGACGATCAGAAAAAAGAAACTCACCTAAAAATTGGTCAACTACTGCTGTATTCGACAACGCCTGAAGAACGAAAAGAAAATATTTTTGGACTGGTTAACCAACTAAATTACGGCACCGATTTAATCACTTGGGAGTTGGAAAGATATGAGTTGGCACAACTCAATCTGATCGCCGGACAGAAAGCCAAAGCTGCCACAGCTTATGAGTCGGCTGTCAAATATTTGAATGTGGGTTTAGGACTACTCGTAGATGATAGCTGGGAGAGTCAATATGAGCTGACGTTTAACCTGCATCTGGAAGCAGCAGAAACTGAATATATAAACACTAATTATGAGCGGTCGCAACAGCTTTGTGAGACGAGCCTGACACAAGCGAAAACCCTTCTGGAAAAAGGCAAGGTCTACGAACTTAGAATTCAATTAGAGATGTCTCAAAATCGGAGAATATCAGCTATAGATAATGGACTCGCCGTTCTGGAAATGTTCGGAATTAGTTTAGAGCAAGAACCACCTCAAGAACTGATAGTTGATGATTTAGCTAACTTGCCGACAATGACAGCTCCCGATCAACTCGCAGCTATGCGAATATTAAATCTTATTATAACACCAGCTTTTATTGTAAATCCTGCGATGTTTCCGCAAATTCTTTATACAAAAATAGCCTTGTCTATTAAGTATGGGAATTCGCCTGAATCGGCTTTTGCTTATGTTTGGTATGGAGTGTTGCTCTGTGGAGGATTAGGAGACATAGATTCTGGATATCGATTTGGGAAATTAGCGATTTTTTTACTAGACAAATTTAACGCTATTACCCTTAAGTCAAAAATAATTTGTATATTTAATTGTCTGGCTAGGTTTTGGAAAGATCCGCTTAAGGCAACGCTAGAATCTTTGATTGATGCAATTCAAAGTGGTATAGAAACGGGAGATATAGAATATGCTTGTCACAGTATAGCAAATTATTGCAATCACTTATTTCTTAGTGGGGGAGAACTACAAAAAGTTGAGCAAGAACAGGCAAAATATGTTGCTATGACTATTCAGCTCAAACAAGAATATGATACTTTATTTGTGAAAGTTCACCAGCAAATAGTTGACAATTTACTGGACAAAACCTCAGACAAATACCATTTACTAGGTGCAAGTTTTAATGAAGAAAAACTACTGCCAGGAATTATAGCTTCTAACAATGGGACTTTGCTCTATGCCTATTATGCCGGCAAAATGATGCTATCTTATTTATTTAAAGAGTTTAATCAAACAGTGATAATTGCTCATTTAGCATTAAAATACGCCAGCATGGGTGCAGGGTTAATGCACATGAGTATCGACAACTTTTACCATTCTCTTTCCCTCCTAGCACTGTATCCAAAAGCCTCGCCAAAAGACCAAGAAAAATATCTAAGTGTAGTAGCAGCTAACCAAGAAAGAATGAAGATGTGGGCGTTCCATGCGCCGTGCAATTTTCATCACAAGTATGAGTTAGTAGAAGCAGAAAAAGCGCGGATTTTGGGACAACCTTTAGAAGCGAGCGATTATTACGATCGCGCCATAGCCGGAGCCAAAGAACAGGGATATATCCAAGAAGAAGCATTAGCCAACGAATTAGCAGGAGACTTTTATTTTTCCCGTTCTAAAGATAAAATTGCTCGGATTTATTTAACCGATGCTCGCTACGGATATATTCGCTGGGGAGCTAAAGCTATAGTCAAAGATTTGGAAGCCAGATATCCTCAAATATTTTCCTGGATAGCCAAGCCCGAAAGTCAAGGTAGCCCGGTCACGATGACCGCTAGCTCGACGAGTGGAGGAAGTGCAGGATCTCTAGATTTAGCTACTGTTATCAAAGCATCCCAAGCTCTTTCTGGTGAAATTGTACTGAGTAAGCTGTTGGCAAAATTGATGAAAATTGCGATCGAGAATGCGGGCGCTCAAAGTGGCATTTTTATCTTAGAAAAAGCGGGAACTTTACTAATAGAAGCCTATGGAACCATAGATAGCGATGTAGAAGTGCTGCAAACAATACCAGTGGAAAACAGTCAGCAACTACCCATATCTTTGATTAACTATGTTGCCAGAACTCAGGAAAATGTTGTATTAAGCGATGCGAATTGTGAGGGAACCTTCACGGCGGATACTTATATCGTCAACCAAAAACCCAAGTCAGTATTATGTACTCCCATAGTCCATCAAGGAAAACTTACTGGTATTCTTTACTTAGAAAATAATCTCACAACTGGTGCTTTTACTCCCGACCGTTTAGAAGTTTTACAAGTTTTATCTTCTCAAGCAGCTATTTCGATTGAAAATGCCCGTCTTTATAACGATTTGGCAGCAGCCAACGCTACTTTAGAAGCGAAGGTGGTAGAAAGAACGCAACAGTTACAAGAAAAAAATATCCATTTACAAAAAGCAGAAGAATTAGCGAAAGCCGCCAACTCTGCCAAGAGTGAGTTTCTTGCTAATATGAGCCACGAACTCCGAACGCCACTTAATGGCATTTTAGGTTACACGCAAATCCTCAAACGACAAAAAAACTTGGCTGACCAGCAAAAAGATGGTCTGAACGTCATTAGTCAGTGTGGCGATCACCTCTTAACCCTGATTAACGATATTTTAGACCTGTCCAAAATCGAAGCCCGAAAAATGGAAATCCACTTGAGTAATTTCCATTTCTCACAATTTTTGGAAGGCATCGCTGAAATTTGTAATATTCGGGCCGAACAAAAAGGAATCTCCCTGATTTACGAGTCCATTACCCAACTACCTATTGCCGTCCAGGGTGATGAAAAACGATTGCGGCAAGTTTTAATCAACTTACTCGGCAATGCGATTAAGTTTACCGAAAAAGGTGGGGTGGTATTCAAAGTAGGATATCACGAGGGCAAAATCCGGTTTCAAGTGGAAGATACCGGAGTGGGTATGCCACCAGAGCAATTGCAAGACATATTTTTGCCTTTTCATCAAGTAGGAGATACCAACCACAAGGTTGAAGGAACCGGGTTGGGGCTGGCAATTAGCCGCCAATTAGTCCAGATGATGGGCGGTGAAATAAAGGTGAATAGTACATTAGAAGAAGGGAGCGTTTTCTGGTTCGATTTAGATTTGCCAGAGGTATCGGAATGGGCGACTAATGCAGCCAAAGCCAATGCCCACACAATCGTTGGTTTCAAAGGCCGAAAGCGAAAAATTCTCATAGCTGATGACAAGTGGCAGAATCGCTCGATCATAGCGGGAATGCTTCAGCCGTTAGGATTTGAAATTCTGGAAGCAACGGAGGGTCAGGACTGTTTAAACAAGGTGGTCGAGTTTAAACCCGACTGTATTTTAATGGACTTGATGATGCCCGTAATGAGCGGCTTAGAAGCAACGCGCCGGATTCGCAAATCACTAGATCAGGCTAAGTTAGTGGTGATTGCTACTTCTGCCAGCGTTTTTGATTTTGATCGACAACAAAGTGTCGAGGTAGGTTGCAATGATTTTATTCCGAAACCCATACGAATCGAGGAGCTTTTAGAAAAATTACGTACTCATTTAGGGTTAGAATGGATTTATGAAGAAAATCTGGAAGAGATTAGAAAAGCAGAAGGAGAAAAAAAATCTCTAAGTTCTGAAATCTTGGCTCCCCCCGATGAGGTAATCGCCGTTTTATTCAATTTAGCGATGATGGGCGATCTTCGAGCTATTGGGGAGGAAGCTAAAAAGTTAGAAGAACTCAATGAGCAATGGGGACCCTTTGCTACCCATCTACGCCAGTTAGTGAAAGGATTTGAAGAACAACAAATCTTGGAGTTTATTAAGAAATATAGGATTGCCAAATAATGAATAACGAACTTCCCGAACAAAGCACAATTTTAATCGTAGATGACACTCCGACTAATCTAGGTGTCCTGTTCGATTTTTTGGCAGATTTTGGCTTCAAGGTATTGGTAGCTAGGGATGGGCAAAGTGCTCTCCAGAAGGTAGAATATGCCCCACCGGATCTGATCCTGTTGGATGTGCTCATGCCCGGAATAGATGGGTTTGAAACTTGTCGCCGTTTGAAAGCGAATGATTTAACGAGAGACATTCCCGTGATTTTTATGACTGCTCTTGCTGATACGGTGGATAAGGTTAAAGGTTTGAGTCTTGGTGCGGTGGATTACATTACTAAGCCTCTTCAGCATGAAGAAGTTTTAGCTCGTGTTAATGTCCACATGAAGCTCCGCAACCTGTCGAAAAAACTCCTAGAGAAAAATGTGTGCTTGCAAGCAGAAATCGAACAGCGTGTCGAAGCGGAATCCTCGCTGTTGAAGCTGGCATCGGAGTTGGAAAGGCGAGTTGAGGAAAGGACGGCTGAACTTTTGCAATCCAATCAATTGCTCAAACAGGAGATTCAAGAGCGTCTGCAAGCAGAGGCGGGATTGCAACAATCGGAAGCTCAATTGCGAACCCAAACTAAATGTTTAGAAAAGGCTTTTCGAGAATTACAAATCACGCAGACTAAACTTGTGCAGAGCGAAAAAATGTCTTCTTTAGGTCAGCTTGTTGCAGGTGTAGCCCATGAAATCAATAATCCCGTTAATTTTATTTTTGGTAATGTTTCTTACGCTCATGATTATACCAAAAATTTGATTGATCTCGTCAATCTTTATCACCAAGAATTCCCGGAGGCAGGTCCAAAAGTTGAACAGAAAATAGACGAAATAGAACTAGATTTTTTGGTGGAAGACTTACCTAAATTGCTTAGTTCAATGAAGGTAGGTGTAGACCGGATTCGCGAAATTGTTCAGTCGCTGCGAATCTTCTCGCGATTGGATGAATCTGAGATGAAACCAGTGGATATTCACCAGGGTATTGATAGCACTCTGTTAATTTTGCATAACCGTGTTAAAGGAAGAGGGGATCGA
Source organism: Microcoleus sp. Pol11C2 (assembly GCF_036701505.1). Lineage (NCBI taxonomy): Bacteria > Bacillati > Cyanobacteriota > Cyanophyceae > Oscillatoriales > Microcoleaceae > Microcoleus > Microcoleus sp. Pol11C2. The sequence continues at coordinate 23,880 of NZ_JAUBQX010000068.1, read as the reverse complement.
CCTGCAATTGAGGTGATCAAAGAATTCGGCAATCTGCCTCTGGTAGAGTGTTATGGGGGTCAGCTTAACCAGGTGTTTATGAATCTTGTTGCTAATGCTATTGATGCCATAGATGATTATAATACGACGCGATCGTTAAGTGAAATGAAAGCTAATCCTCCTAAGATTTTCATTCGCACTGAGGTCACGGAATCTAATCGAGTGTTAATTCATTTTAAGGATAACGGGCCTGGGATGACAGAAGAAATTAGCCAACACCTATTTGAGCCATTTTTTACTACTAAGCCTATCGGGAAGGGTACTGGTATTGGTCTGTCAATTTCCCATCAGATTGTAGTGGATAAACACGGGGGCCAGCTCAATTGTATTTCAGCTCCTAATCAAGGGGCAATTTTTATTATTGATATTCCAATTCACCAGAAAAATTTTTCTAATAATTTAATTACGATGTCTGAAACAGCTTTGGGTATTTCTTAGTTGATTTTAACTTAACAAGACTTAAACAAATTTTCAGCCCAAATAAGTCCCAAACGGGCTTGATACGCAATAAATACGTCCATCTTTTCTTGCAGCCCGTGCACAAATCTATAAAATATAGCTATTCTCAAAGCTGACCAAGCAGAGGGTAAATGTGCGTAAATTTAGGAGACGGCAATCATAATCACTCAAGACCGTAATCAGGGTTTTTCAGCTACCCGATTAAGTACAACTGAACTCAAACTTCAGAGCTATCAAAATATTTAATTTGGCAACTAAAACGTCCAGATTTTCCGATGTTTATCGTCTAGTGGGTGAACCCTCCTGTGCAGTGCAGTCGCACAGGAGAGCTTATGACCAGGGGTTTAGTGCTGACCAACTTTATTGCTAAATTCTCACTGCAAAAGATGCTGCTAATTCCCGTTCTGGTTCCATACCAACTGTAGGCGGCATGGAACGATTGGCTACTTGCTCAATTAGTTGTAAATGTTGCGGCAGCATTTTAGCTAAACTGTAGCGTTCTAGGGCAGTTTGACGGGCTTTGATGCGAATTTCTGCCATGCGGGTAGGATGGTCTAAAACTTCATCAATGCGATCGGCTACTTGTTTCGGTGAGAAGTAATCGACTAGCAAACCGTTTTCTCCGTCGCGGATAACTTCTCTGACTGGCCCTGTGTCGGAACCGATTACTAAACATCCGGTTGATAGAGATTCAATCATGGACCAAGATAGCACAAAAGGTCTGGTCAAATAAACGTGTACGTCGGATGCTTGAATTACTTTTAAATACAGTCCGTAAGGTAGGGGCCCGACAAAGTGAACTCGCGACAAATCTAGGGGTACTTTTTTGAGCATATAGTCTTTGTAAGACTCGCCGTTGGGTAAAGAACGCCCATAACAAACTCTTTCGGAACCAACGATTACGACGTGACAGTTGGGGCGGCGTTCTTGCACATAGGCGATCGACTCAATGAATTCAGGAAAACCCCGGTAAGGTTCCATTCCCCGCGATACGTAGGTGACAATTTCATCAACTCCAGACAAGTCTAAGTTAGGCAAAACCAGTTTAGCACCGGGGTCTGGTTTGAAGTAATCGGTATCTACGCCGTCGTGGAGTGTGGATAATTTTTGTTGTAATTCTGGCGGAAATTGCGATCGCTGCCAATAAGTTGGTGATAAACCCCAATCGCAAGAATATAAATCGATCAGAATCGGCGCATTTTTGATTCTAATTCTGGCCATATCGTCAACTGTTAAAGGTTCCGCTGGGTCGAAATCTGCGTCCGAACCAATAGCATGATAAAACCACTCGAAATAGCACAAAAGCGGCGTATTTGGAAAAGCTTCTTTGACAAACAATGTCGGCCCCCAACCGGAATGTCCGCAGATAATATCGGGTACGAAACCGTCTGCTTTGAGTTGTTCTGCCATTCTAAATACGGCTTGTCCGTATATGACGGCACTTTCTAAAGGGCGAACGTATTGGTGAGTCTGCGCGTGGGGTTCCCGGCTGGGGGTAAATGCTGCTTTGCGAACGCCGGGAATGTTCCACTCTGGGCGCTCGTTTTTAGTGCCGAAAACAATTTGATTTTTCGGATCTGCGCCTAAAGCCGTGATAATGTGGCGGTATTGCGCGGGGAAGTTGGGATGGAGAAATAATGCTTTCATTGTCAGTTGTCTGTTGACTGTTGACTGTTGACTGTTGTTAGTTAGAAGAAAATATTGTGAGGCGGCTAAAAAGCTTTGATTTTATTCATTGGGGGTTGGCGCTTTGCAGATCCAGACACAATCTCGCGGTACTGAAGATGTATTTTTCAGGATGATTTCATAGTTTAAATGATGGAGAAATTTTTCCATAATTGTATCAGTCATAACTGAAAATGCAGTGCCGTCTCTGCGTCCGAGCAGGTTTTTGTCCCACTCGCTGGCGAATTTTTGCCACCCTAATTCGCTGAGAATATTCCCATGGTGAAAGACGCAAATTCGAGCGCCCCGCAGCAGTTTGGGAATTCGAGTCAGGTAGTTAAATATATCTACCGGCTCTACGTGTACCATTGTATCGTAACAAAAGCAGACATCGGCTGAACCTGGAGCGATGCCGTCTAATGTTAAACCGTCGAGTTTGACGTAAGAAACGCGATCGGTTCCCAAGCGCGATCGGGCCGCTTGCAGCATTTGACTGGAAATGTCGGCACAAATTAGTTGATCGCAATATTTCAGCAGCAGCGAACCAGTTTTTCCCCCGCCGATACCGATTTCTAAAACCGTATGTTCTTTTTTGATGTACGGTGCAATAAATTGCTGTTCTATCAGCGCTTCGTATTCTGCTAGGGAGTTAGCGGCACCTGCACCTTTCCCCACCCATTCATCGCCCAAATAAGCGAGTTCAGGATTATTGTCTTTCCATTCTTGGGCGTAGCTGTCCCAAGCCCCTTCGTAGTCTATTTTAGGCGGTATTATTTCCATTGTTTTTGGTTTTTTCTGTCTCAGAATACATAAACAAAAATCGCTTGAGAGTCCTCCGGACACAGCCATTAAGATTTGTTCAATCTCAAGCAATAACTTGATGATCGTTTCACTCTTGGGTTCTCCGTCTGAAAGTTGATAGTGATCTAACAAAGGGTAAAGTTCGTGAAGCAACCCCCCACCGGCTGAATTCAAGACTTCCACATCAAAGTAGAATTCTAAAAACGGAAGTATCAGCTTTGACCGAACTGCTTCTGAAGGGTCTTTCGCCAATACTCTCTCAATACTTGGACTAGCAAATATTTCAGTTGTTCCCGATCGTAGCGTGTAGTGAAAACATTTGTAAATGCTATTAATCAAATTTACTTGATTTTGATTGTATATATTGTAGCAATCTCCTATATATTCATTTACAATAAAATATCCATCGGGTTTTAAACATTTCCGAATAATTGATAAACATCGTTCTAGTTCTCTGACGTGATGCAGCGAACCCGAGCAAAAAACTATATCGTATTTTTTATTATCATCAATCGTAAACAAATTAAAGTCATCTTGATAAAAATTAATCTCTACTCCCGCTGCTGCGGCATCTTTTCTAGCAATTTCTAAAGAACTTTCAGAAAAGTCAAAGGCATCAATTTGAGTGACTAATCCTAATTTAGCCATCGCAATCTCGTGATTCCCCACACCGCAACCAATAGACAAAAGACGATCGAACCGTCGATTTTTGAAATAATTTTTGACTAACCACTGTAGCCAGTAATCATTAGTCTCACCACCTGACAACCGATGGTTTATAGCTTTTTCAATAATTGGATTAGACAACCAGTAACCTTGCTTCGCAATTGCGGCAGTTGGATTATTCTCCCAGTAACTCTTAGCTGTTAATATATCCAAGGATTTATCTTCCCTAGACTCGAAATTTGAATCCATACTTTTTCACGCCTTAATCTTGAACGGTTACTTTTTAGTTAAATAAGCTTCGCGAAAAATTTGACCGTAAGCTTGAGTCATTTCTTCAAAAGTATTTAATGACTTTAACACATATTTAGCGTTTTCAGCTAACTGATGCCGTAATGATTTATCCTCCAATAAACTAATCAAAGCTGCAACTAATTCGTCCGGGCGATCGGGCGTATAAAACAAACCATTAATTCCCGGCCGCACTTGTTCTTTAATCCCAAAAACCGGCGATGTAACAATTGGCAAATCGCAGGCCATCGCCTCCAAAATCACTCTTGGGAAACTTTCCACGCGAGAAGTGCAAACAAAAATATCAGCCGCTTTGTAGTATTTTCCCGTCTCCCCAGTTTCTGGGACTACAGTCACCCTTTGCCGCAACTCTTTCGGCAATTCCTGCACCAAATCGGCTAATTTATTGCTGTAAATACTCGGACGATCGCCCACAATAAAACATCTAATTTTATTGTGCCATTTGTCAGGTAAAAGAGAAAGTGCCTTAACTAAATCCTGCTGTCCTTTACGTTCGCATACCGTTCCCAGCAGCAAAATTACCACATCTTCCGCTGCAACACCTAAAGTTTTTCTAGCTAATTCAGAGTGATACGAATTTTCCAGTTTGCTCAAATCTAAGCCGTTGTGAATCACGGTAAAATTGTGGTTGCTGTTGAGAGGCAAATACCTGTCCCGCGTTGCATCTGCCACAAAAATAACTTTGTAAGGAAAGCGAAAACACTCTAAAGCTCTCGCCGCAATCTCCGAACCAAACCTGTTAAAATAAGTTTGCCAAGGTTCGCTTTCGTGCACGTTCCACACTGTAGGAGTTCCGATTTGCCGCGCCGCATCAACTACAAAAAAGTTTTCTAAAGTATTGGCATAAATTGCATCTACTTTTAAACTTGCAATTTCTGTGCTAAAACTGCGGATGGCTTCATCATAAGCATCGCGCTGGTAGATGTGTTCGAGAGGATTGTCACGCACAATTACTTTAATTCCCTGCTGTTCGTAAGCTTGACGTAGGGGCCCGTCTGTTACGCAAAGTACGATCGGCTTAACCACACCCTCAGCCGCCAATTTCACGGCGATTTCGTACTGATGCAGCGGCGCACCAGTGAAATCCAGCGAATTGCTGCACATCAAAACTCTGATAGGATTTACAAAATTATTTACTGATATCAAAGAACCAAAATTCCCACATTTTAGTTCTTCCTTCTTCTTTCCATCCGTTACATCCGTTATAGACTCCGTTGCCGAACTTCCTTCTTCCTTCATAAAAACCCGGCGAGGTTGAATATGGAAATACTCATCTTCTAAAGACAAGTGAGGACTGTAAAAACTGTCATTTTTACCCGCATACTTGCGCCTAAAAGCTGCCACTTCTTGAGGATTGTCGGTAAAACCCCTAGAAGTTCCCTCTTTGTGCAACAATTCCGCATCGGGACAATATACGCACCGATAACCCCGTTCTAACAGTCGGTATCCGTAATCTGCATCATTGTAAGCAACAGCAAAATTCTCCTCATCAAAACCGCCCAATTCTAAGAACAATTGACGTGGAGTAATCATGCAAGCCGCTGTTACCGCAGAGTAATTTCGCGTTACCATCGCTTGAGAAAGATAGCCTCGATTTTCGCTGTTCATCAGCTTAAAAGCGTGACCCGCCAAACCGTGATGGAGACCGTGAATTACGCCCGCGTGCTGAATTCTCCCGTCTGGATATAACAGCCGCGCGCCGACTGCACCCACAGCGGGAATTTGAGCGTATCCCACCATTTGACTCAGCCAGCGCGGGTTAATTACTTCTGTATCGTTGTTCAAAAACAACACATATTCGCTGTCAACTTGTTCGGCAGCACGGTTGTTAATGGCTGCAAAACTAAACTTGCCCCCAGGATTTTTTAGAGGCAAAACTTTGCACTTTAATTCCTTTAAGTATTCCAGAGTTTTATGGTCGTCGCTTTCGTTGTCGATAACGGCAACTTGATAATTTTTGTATGTTGTAGTTTCTAGAGAATCCAGACAAGCTTTCAGCAACTTTAGCTGATTTTTAGTAGGAATAATTATCGTTACTGATGGGCCGTTATCCGGGAAATCCTGGGCAAATATGCCCAGATTTTCTTTGATCGCCCATGCGTGCTGAGCGACATTGCCGTTAATTTGGCGGCGATTTAGTGCGTCTTGAATGGCTTTTTGACCTGCGGAAAAACTGGCGGGTTTCGCGGCCCCAGATATCGCTGTAGAACCGGGTGCGGTTCGCCAGTGATACAGCACTAGCGGCAGGTGCGCGACGTGGCGAGAAATTTCGGTTGCTCTCAGGGCAAAATCGTAATCTTGCGAGCCTTCAAAACCTATCCGTAAACCGCCTATTTGTTCAAAAATGTGTCTTCTGACAGCGCACAAATGACCGAGATACATATAGGAAAGCAGCAGTTCCGGCGACCATTCCGGTTTGAATTGCGGGGCGAATCGGCGACCTTTAGTGTCGATTTTGTCGTCGTCGGAATATAGAAAATCGGTGGCTGGATGCGAAGCAAAATATAAGGCGACTTCGCCTAATGCGTCGGGAGTGAGTTCGTCGTCGTTGTCTAAAAACAGGATGATGTCGCCTGTTGCGAGGGCGGCGGCGCTGTTAGTTGCTGCGCTGATGTTGCCGTTTTCTGTGCGAAAATTGATGTGGATACGATCGTCCTTTTGAACCCAGCTTTTTAAATTTTCAGCAACCGTGAAATCGGTGCTGCAATCATCGGCAATGCAGAGTTCCCAGTTTGGATAAACTTGATTGATTACGCTGTCGATCGCACTTTCTAAAAAATCTATCTGCGGGTTGTAAACTGGCATTACTACCGAAATTTTTGGCAGGGGTTCCCGGCAGGATTTTAACCGAGAAATCAAGTAATCGCGCGCGCGATCGTTCCACTGATTCACCTCCAGCCAAGCGTCATACCTATCAATGGGTTGAGGCACCACAAAACCCGCAGGTGGCAGTAAATCTCCCGGCGCACTAAACTGTTTTTGCTGCCGATAAATCTTCCCCAACTGGCGGAGCACTTTGACAATTTCCCAGGGCAGGGGCAAAATTCTACCAAGACGCTGTTTTCTTTCTCTCGCCCGCTGCTGAATTGCCGCTGTAAACCTTGATAACTCCTCAAACTTATCTGCACTTCGCTGCCAGATATGGTAGCGCCGCACTGTCAATATTTTAGGCGCTTGAAAAGACAAAATTTCCCCGGTTTCTAACTCAGCTTGCAGAGAAACGTGCCATTCCCCTGGCGGCAAATCGACAAGGGCCTCAAAACCGCTTTCCGAACTGTTAACCCAGTCAGGAAACACTTCGCCGACATCTTTCCGCCGTAAACCGTAGGCGCATTCTACTGAAGTATCGCCGCACAACAAGCTTAATTTAGCAATTTTGCGATCGTGGTGGCAGCACCAACCTGCAAACAAAATTTGACCCTGACGCTGTTCCCACACCACCGGTACATCTAACGATGCTTGAATCGTTGAAACTAACAACGGATAAGCTGCCAAAAGATGCCATTTACCTCGATCATCTTGCGCTTCCAGTAGCACTTCGTGTCGTCCGGCAGGCGCTTCCAATTGAATTGTAAAACCTGATTTATTCGCAGCGGAAATATTAGAGTGTGCTAGCGCTATATCACTTCTATCTATGCCGTAAACGCCTGCAAAACTCTGGTCTTTAATTCTTGCGCGAACTGCTTTAGTCTCTCTTTTTTGGTGAAAAACCCAGCCGACAATTAGCAGGTTGGAATCGCAAACTTGCCAAGTAGTGGGTTTATCTAACGAAAAAATAAATTTAGGGAACAAGTCGCGGATTTGGCGCTGAACTTCCCACAACTTTTCTCTCACTTGCCACCATATTGAAGACTTAATTATAGCAAGTTCTGCCCGAAAAGTTTCATTTTCCTGGCGGGAGTTTTCTAATCTTTCCTGATTTTGACTTTGTGCTGTTTCTAACTGAAGTAATTCAGCTAACTTTTGCTGCAATATAAATTCAGTCTCTTCAAATTGTACCTGAGTTTGCCCTAATTCTGCTTCTAATTCTAATACTTTCGCTAAAGCTGTTTGAAATTGCGATTCTTTGCCTGCAAGCTGTACCTGAGTTTGTCCTAATTCTGTTTCTAACCCCAGGAGTTTCGCTAACGCTTCTTGAAATTGCGATTCTTTGCCTGCAAGCTGGACCTGAGTTTGCCCTAATTCTGCTTCTAATTTTAAGACTTTTGTTAAAGCTTCTTGAAATTGCGATTCTTTGCCTGCAAGCTGGACCTGAGTTTGTCCTAATTCTGTTTCTAATCCGAGGAGTTTTGCTAAAGCTTCTTGAAAATTTGATTCTTTGCCTGCAAGCTGTACTTGAGTTGCTCCTAATTCTGTCTCTAATCCCAACACTTTCGCCTGTGCCTGGTGAAATTGTTCTTGCCACTGTTTGAGTTCGGAAGAACTCGTTTTTTGCTGTTTTTCCAGCAAGCGGATTTTTAGCCAATCTTCAAATGGCCAAATTGGAGATGCTGGGAAATGAATAACTTGATCGATCGCACCTTTCGATTCGCTGCTCAGATTGCCAGCTTGGGTTTCCAAAAGTTCATATAGTTCTAATGCTTCGGGAAAATATTTTTCTATTAAACTCGGTCTGTGACTTTTGACAATATCGTTGACTAATAAAGATTCTTCAAAATTGTCGCCCGGTATCGCACCTAAGTTAACATTAAATTTTTCGTTGACTCGATCGAGGAAAAGTTCAGGAGTGTTGCCGATGGGGTAAACGTTGGCGAGGAGACAGCGATGGGGGAAACGTTCGTAAAGTTCTAAAACTTTTTGATTGTAGTGAACCCACATTTTTACTGCCTTTTCGGGATTTTGCAGCAAGCTGACATCGGTTCCCCGGCGGTAAAGGGAATCGACTACTTCCCAGGGCGATCGATAAACACAGATAAAATTAGCTTCGGGGAGCAAAGTCAGCCAAAAATCCCAAAAAAGGGCTGTTCGCGGGTCTTTCCAACCCCAATGTTTGTGAGTTTGTTGATTTTGGTCGATCGCCCGTTTGGCGATTTCGACGTATTCTGCTGCTACCGGAATCGTTTTTTCAAACGTACAGCCGAGTTCATCAATGTTTTGCGATCGCAAAACACTTTTGTGAAACTCCACAAAATCAACATTCTCGAAATGACCTTTCACATTTCCGTCGGCCGGTCCCACTAACTTTTTGCCAATATCAACCCCGACTTTCTGAAACAAAGAAGCTGTTAAAGACGTACCGGAACGGTGCATTCCGGTAACAATAAAAACCGATGGTTTGCTGTCATTTGTACTCACAATTTCTCTCCCTCGCCCTAATTCCCACACCAAATTTACTAGCTACTCTCCCGCTAAGCCCAGCTTTCGCCTGACTTTAAACCACGCGCTTCTGATCTTCCAGAACTTGCTGCTTTCCATTGCTAAAACTCGACACTTCGCTTGCTCTAGTTCTTGTTTGAGATTAATTAGTTGATTTTCCGTTTTCTCCAACTGCATTTGCACCGATAATAAGTGATTTTGAGTGTGCTCTAATTGCGTTTGAGCTAAAACTAATTCAGTTTGAGTTTCTTCCAACTTTGTTTCAGTAATCATTAACTTACTTTGCTTTTGCTCCCATTCTATCTTAGCCGAGGCTAACTGAGTCTCGAGTAATTTGAGTTTGGTCTGGGTAGACCCCAACAAAGACTGCGATTGCCTTTGGTTAAGCAGCGATTTAACAGTGCAAGTTTCCAGAATCCATTCCAAACCGTAGTTATTGATTGCTTTGACTATTAACACATCTTCCAGCGCCACTGTGTTTTTTAGTAAATAACACCTCCAACCCGACTGCAAAGCCCCATCTGTTTCAAAATATCCAGCCACATCCGGGCGATCGTAAAAAGGCTCGCACCTCTGTACAACCTCACCGTTTACCAGCACTTGCAGCTCCTCAACTCGACCGCCGGAATTAACATCAGCCACCCATCCTTCCAGATACAAATTCTCCTTATTCGTAAAAGCAGCAACATCAATATATCCTTCCGGATGATGATGGAATTTCAACTCGGAAAAATCTCTAACTAACTCATTTGTTACAACATACAAATCCTGAAACCTGCATATTCCTTTTTTGATGCGATGAACAAAAGCTTTGCCTCCGCTAACTTTATCGACACATTCTCTCACAAACTTTTCAGTTACATAAGTTGTGCCGTACTCCTCCTTATCTAAAGACTGGCTTTCGCTTTGAGGACTAAACAAAATACCATTAGCCGGCATTTCTGTATTGGCTAGGCGCAAACACTCATCGTGAACGCTGAACATCAAAATGCCGTTAGGAGTCAACAAATCGTACAAATTTTGCAACCAACTTGTAAAAGTCCTTTCCGGCATATGGCTGAAGAAAGAATTAGCCAGAATGCAGTCAAACTTGCGGTCAATTAAATAATTTTCTGGTTTTCCCGTCGAGACAATACCGTTGACGCCCAAGTATTCACTTTGGAACTTAACCGCGTTAGCATAAATATCAGAAACCCAAATTCGTTCCGGCGGCATTTCCTGAATCAAAAACCTGGTAAATCGACCGTAACCGCAGGCAAAATCTAGAAAAGAGGGGACATTTTCAAAACAGTCAAAATGCCATTCCACAACTTGTTTAACCGTATCCAAGATGCGACGCCCGATCGAATAATAGCGCACAAAAGCCCGATCGCGATCGTCTTTGACGTTCTTCAAACTGAACAAATACATTTCATCGTCTTGGCAGATATTCAGTTTAAATTTTTCAGGGAACTTAGTTTGATCTTGAATAAATGCTTTGATTACGGGATTTTCAACTAAATCTAAATTGATATCGTTCATTGTTTTTACAGAATTTTAGATAACCTCTGTTGACTGCTCTTTCACTAGAGAATCAGCATTGACAACAGTTAAACACGGTTCTATCAGCAAGTCAACGATGCCGTTACCGCAGGACTCAGTACAAGACTGAACTCTAAACATCGCCACATCAACGCAGCGATCCAGATAAGTTAAATCTCCATCAACCGTTCCCACCACCCCAGCATTCAGAAAATAAACCCCGGGATTCAGCAAACATTTAAAATGAAACTTCACTACAATTGTCGTTCCCGCTTCTACATACCTAACTGACTGAGTAGAAGCCTTCAAAGAAGCACCCGCCAACTCAAAACCGCTAATTGTTTTAATCAACATTCCAAACCTAACTTTGGAAGTTGACCGCGAGAAAGTGACAGAGTAAGTGTAAATATAATCTTGACGACCGAGCAAGTGATTTACCACATTTCCCTTCAGCGTCTCGATGTGGGGGTTGATAATTTCCGCTCCGCGAGACGGATACCTTACCGTATTCGACGGTATCATCCCCGGATCGTAAAATTCATCGTAATATTCCTGGGGTTTGGAGAGATGTTGCTCCGGTTTAACTTCCCTCTTTGTGCTTTCTAAATTAGCATCCTGAAGGTGGTCTTGACTTTCCTGTTTTGTTAGTTGGTTCAGAGCTCGAATATCTGACTTCAACCCCAGAACCTGATCCGGATCGGCGTAAATCAGCTTTTGATACTTAGAAATTACCACCTTCGGCGTGTGAGCGAGGAGCAATTCACCGCTATCCATTAAAATCGCCGACGTACAAAGTTGCACCACAGAAGTAGCAGCGTGAGAAACAAATAAAATGGTTCCGCCACCTTCCTGAATGCTTTGCAAGCGGGCAAAACACTTGCGTTGAAAAGCTTCGTCGCCCACCGAAAGCGCCTCGTCAACCACCAAAATATCTGGCTCGACGCTAGTCGCAACGGCAAAAGCTAGCCTGACAAACATACCGCTAGAATAAGTTTTGACTGGCTGTTCAATGAAATCGCCAATATCAGCAAAAGCAGCTATATCGTCAAACTTTTCTTCAGTTTCTTTTTGATTGAATCCCAGTAACTGAGCGTTAAAAAACACATTTTGTCGCCCGGTAAATTCGGGGTTAAACCCGCTTCCGAGTTCCAACAAAGCGGAGACTCTGCCTTTAACATCGACGCTTCCTGTGGTAGGAGTCAACGTCCCTACAATTATTTGCAGGAGAGTGCTTTTCCCCGAACCGTTGCGACCGACGATTCCCAGAGTTTGTCCTTGAGGAATTTCCAGATTGATGTCGTGTAGGGCCCAAAATTCGTCAGCCAGTTTTTTGCTGGGGTAAATAATTTCCTTTAAACGGTCTCCTGGACGATCGTACCGCTTAAAGCATTTGGAAACATTTTTTAGTGAAATTACATTTTCTGTCATTGGCGGCAGTCAATCGATTTTAGATTTTAGATTTTAGATTTTAGATTGACTTCAAATCTCAAACATATTTACAGCACAATCGATTTTAGATTTTAGATTTTAGATTTTAGATTTTAGATTGACTGTAAATCTCCAACAAATTTACAGCACGTCAGCAAAAGCGGGACGCAAACGCCGGTAAACCGCCAAACCTCCACAAAATATAGCAGCAGAAATTAGCGTGGCGACACCCCATTCGCCCCAATGCTTAACTTCTCCAAGCAGTATGAGGTCTCGATAAACCTCAGAGATGGCGGCCATTGGATTTAGCCAAAATATCCACGCTCGCCACTCTTGGGGGATGATTGATGCTGGGTAGACGATCGGCGTCAAATAAAACCAAAAATTAAGAATAACACCTAATGTCTGAGGAATGTCTCGCAAAAATACAGTCAAGCCCGCTGTCAAATATCCCAAACCAGCAGTTATCAGCAACTGAGGCACCCACACCAGCGGCAGCAAGCATAAAGTAGCGTTGAGCTTTTGCGACGACACTACTACTATCACAATCAAAGCTGCCAAACCCAGAGAACTTTCAAGAAAAGCTGTAAAAATCGGCACTAGGGGCAGCAAACCGAGAGGAAATACCACTTTTTTCACTAAATTCGGCTGCCCCACCACGGATACTCCCGACTTGATCAAACCGCTGGTGAAGGCAGTCCAAGGCAGCAAACCTGCAAACAACCAGACTCCAAATGTAATGTCGCTGTTTTCTGGGAAGCCTGCAAGGCTGAGCTTTACCTTGAGGACGATCGAAAATACGTATGTGTAAATCACCAATTGCGATAGCTGATTCAGCAGCGGCCACAAATTGCCCAGAATCGAGCCTTTGTATTGAGATTCCAAGTCCCGGCGCACCAATGTTGCCAGCAGATTCAGCTTCGTCCACCGCCGGGGCGTACTTGCCGGCCGCCGCCGGCCCAACCTTCGGGCCTTTTGGGCAACTCCTTTCACAGTTCTCTGCAATTTTTTCGCCCTCGTTCACTAGCTTCACACCTAAATCAACTCAAGCTACAATTGTGCAGCTTTTGCTAAACCGCAATTATTCCACAGCCCCGTCGCTTTGATCAAGCATCTGCCACCCTGGCTTTGGCTTCTTACTTCTTTCTTCTTTCCCCTTCCTTCGGAGGTTATTTTAGCCGATCGCCGATCGAACTGCCGAACCGATCGCTAGTTTTTGCTCGTCGTCGTAGCCCCACCGCTGGAAAAATTTTTCATACTTGCCGTTGGCACTCTGCAAACTTTCTAGCATTTGCGACGCTATAGTTTGACAGGCTGGCATTTGCAGGATTTGAATTAAATTGCGCGATCGCTCCTGCACTCTAGCAGAATCGGCCGCCATTTCCTCCTTTTGCTGCCGCGAATGATGTACAGCCATTGCCGCCGACATCGCCAAATTTTTCACCAGCAGTTCTGCTACGATCTCAGGAGCCGATCGCAGCGCCTCGACTACTCCGGGTGACGGGTGATCTGCCTCCTGTCGATCGTCCGTTAGATAGGTGACAAAAAAACCCCTAGCACCGTTCTGTGTTTTCACCAGAGATGTAACAGCTTGCTGGATGTCGGCTTGTAAAAGTCGATCGGCCTCAATGAAGGACAGTAAAGATTGAGTCAGCTCGATCGCCCCCTCAAAAGTTATGCTTTCCGATGCTAATAAAGAAGATGGAATACTCATAACGAACTCAATAATTTTAAAGATTCTGCTAACAACAATTGTAAACACTTCCCGCTGCCCGATCGCAAATAAATATGGCTATTATCTCCTCCAAACAACAGCCCCCCGACCCAAATCTACCCGAAGACATAGCCCCAGCCCGTCGCAAAAAAGTCGCCAAACCCCAGGCGGAATCTTTGCTAGAATCGCAAGAACTACCCGACGAAATCAACAGCAAACAAGACGACAAAATCCGACCCCAGCGGTTAGCTGAATACATCGGGCAAAAAGACTTGAGAGAAGTTTTGGCGATCGCAATTGCCGCCGCCAAATCTCGCGGCGAACCGATGGATCACCTGTTACTCTACGGGCCTCCAGGGTTGGGAAAAACCACAATGTCGCTAATTCTAGCAGCAGAAATGGAAGTTGAATGCAAAATCACCACCGCCCCAGCTTTAGAAAAACCGCGAGATATTGTCGGATTGCTGATCAACCTCAAAGCAGGCGACGTGCTGTTTATCGACGAAATTCACCGCTTATCTAAAGTTACAGAAGAAATTCTCTATCCGGCGATGGAAGACTGTCGGTTAGATATTACGATCGGTCAAGGCAAAAGTGCCAAAATCCGCAGCATTCCCCTGAAACCCTTTACCTTAGTAGGAGCAACCACAAAAGTCGGGTCGCTGACATCTCCATTGCGCGATCGCTTCGGCTTAATCCAAAGATTGCGCTACTACGAAATAGACGAACTTAGTCTAATTATCCAAAGAAGCGCCCAAGTTCTAGACACTCAAATTACCCCAGAAGGAGCTGCAGAAATTGCCCGCCGAGCGCGCGGAACGCCCCGGATCGCTAACCGCTTGCTACGCCGAGTTAGAGACTACAGCGAAGTCAAACAATTAAAGCCAATTAACGCCGAAATTGCCTCAACCGCCCTCGAATTGTTCAACGTCGATCCGCTAGGTTTGGATTGGACCGATCGATGCCTTTTGACAGCAATGATCGAAAACTTTAACGGCGGCCCGGTTGGTTTAGAAACTCTTGCAGCTTCCACAGGAGAAGACGCTCAAACAATTGAAGATGTATATGAACCGTACTTAATGCAAATCGGATTTTTGCAGCGGACAAGTCGCGGTCGAATTGCCACAGCGGCTGCTTGGAAACACTTAGGTTTACTCGAATCAAAGGAATAGAAATTGCTGAATTACGCAGCCATTCCGTTTGTAGTTGCGCTTTAGGAAATTGAGCTCAACTACAAACTTTGGGGCGCAAAGAACTCAACTACAAACCTCCAAGTGCAAAGAGCGCAAGTGCCAACGAGGAATATAAATTAAATCTCCCGCTCTTTGATAAGAGTGGCATCAGATTCTACACAATTGGAAACAAACTGCATATTCCGCAGCATTTTTTCTCGCTCCCCTGCAATCTTAATCGCAGTTTCCCACGTAAAAGTAAAAGATTGAAAAGATTCAGAATCAATTAGATCTTCATCCAAATCCACAATTACTTGATTAAAAATATTAAATAACTCTGCCTGCAACCGATCGATTTCTTCCAAAGCTTTCGCTTGGCGAATTTGTTGGATCAAACTTAAAATATCCAAATTAAATTTATCAGCTCGATTTTTTTGTTTCTGCAAAAAGCGCGATCGCAACTGCCAAAGCCAAGAAGCCAAAAGAGTGCCTATGGACAAAAACAAACCGATAGCATCAGAATTAGCAGCAACAAAATCCGGCTTTTCGCGATCGTAATAAGCCTGAGCCCCCTCATGAACGGGCAAAGACAAACTCCCGCTGCCTCCCGGCTGACTAATCATAGCTCCCAGGGAATTAGCAGCTACCAAGTTGCGGCGGTACTCGAACAAAATTCGCGTAATTTCCTTGACGATTATCGGATCTAGATCCTCCCCAGCCAGCAGATTAGCCTGCACTCCAACGCTCGGTAAATCCGCATCGGGAACCGCAGGATCTGCCTTGTAAGTACCCTTAGGAATCACATCAGCTTCCAGATAAGGCACTTTAATTTTCATCGCAGCTCCTTGGTCTATCGGCACCAAGTTGCCCCGGGTATTTCGCAACAAATCGCTAACAACATCGCTCCCCGGAGGTAGCACCCTAAAAATAGCATCAACCTCGCCGGTAGCAAACAACTTAGTAGCATCATCCCAAGAGTTAGCAGTAAATTTAAAATCCCTTTCTTTCAAACCGTAATGTTTGCTTACCAACCAAAAAGACGTGTAAGAACCGCTGCCTTCAGCCATCAGCGCAATATTTTTTCCCTGCAAATCAGCAACATTTTGAATACCCGACTTTTCCGAAACAATTAAGTGAAAAACCTCCTTAAACAAAGCAGCCACCACCCTCGCCGAAGGCCCCCCCTCTGTATTGTTCTGCACGATCGCTAACTGCACCTCATTTGCCTGAAGCAGGCGCATATTTTCCTCAGCACCTTGACTCTCAATAACTCGAATTCGCAAACGCGGATTTTGTTGCGTAACTACCTCAGCAATTGCCTGCCCGAAAGGATAATAATTCCCGCTTTTCGTTCCAGTCGCAAGGGTTAATTCATGGACTCGCTGCTTGTCTTGGTGCAGATTCCACCCAAAAGCTCCTATCAAGACAACACTTAATAGAGCAATGGGAAACAGAAATTTATTTTGCATTAAGGTTGAGACTCCATCAATAATGGCAAAATCAAAAGTATTCTAGTTAAAAATGAAAATTGGACTCGGGAAATTCGACGCGCCCGATAGTGGAGGAGCCAATGCCCGATGCCCGCCCGATGCCCGATGCCCAATTCCCAATTCCCAATTCCCAATCCCCCATCTTCCATGTTAATATCCCTCAGAATAGAAAACTTTGCCTTAATTGACTGCCTGGATCTAGAATTTGGCCCGAGTTTGAACGTATTTACAGGGGAAACCGGGGCCGGCAAATCGATTATCTTAGATGCGATCGATGCAGTGTTGGGCGGAAAAGTTGATCGCCGATCGATTCGCACCGGAGCAGCGCGGGCAATATTGGAAGCTACCTTTGAATTGGACAAAGCCGCAGCTTTGTGGCTGGGCGAGCAAGAAATCGAACCCATAGACGGAAATTTAGCCGTTTGCAGCCGGGAAATTAACGCATCAAGCGGTGCTCTACGCACCAGATCGCGCTTGAACGGAATTCTCGTCAACCGCCAGTTAATGGATCAACTGCGCGATCGGCTGGTCGAAATTACCGCCCAAGGCCAAACCGTCCACCTCGGACAAGAAACCCTCCAGCGAGAATGGCTCGATTTATACGGCGGCAAAAAGCTCACTGAAGCGCGATCGATCATCGCATCCGCCTGGCTGGGAGCCAACAACGCCAAAACAGCCCTCAAACGCAGGCGTCAGTCGGAACAGCAGCGACTGCAAAGACTTGATTTGTTAGAATACCAAGTCCGAGAACTCGGCGAAGCCCATATCGAAGACGCCGACGAACTTGAACAGCTAGAACACGAATCAATCCGGCTGGGCCACGTCGTCGAATTGCAGCAGCAGAGTTACCAAGTCCACCAAGCCTTGTACCAAAACGACGGCGACAGCGCATCAGCCGCCGACTTGTTGAGCAAGGCCGAAGTAATTTTAAGCGACATGGCGGTTTACGATGTGCAGTTGCAACCAATCCTAGAAATGGTCAGCGATGCTTTAGCTCAAGCCACAGAAGCCAGCCGGCAAATTAGCAGCTACGGCGAACAATTAGAAGCAGATCCCGAAAGACTCGAAGAAGTAGAAGATCGGATTCGGGAACTCAAACAAATTTGTCGCAAATACGGGCCGCTTAAAGAAGCGATCGCCTACTACCAAAGCATTCAAAACGAACTAAATGAACTTTTAGAAGGAGGCGAGTCAATGGAAGCCTTAGAACTCGCGTATCAGACCGCTTTAGAGCAATTAAAAGACGCTTGCAGCCACCTCACCACCCTGCGACGCGAAGCAGCCCTCAAACTAGAAACGCACCTCGTAGGAGAACTTAAGCCATTAGCAATGGAAAAAGTGCAATTTCAAGTCGAGATCTCGCCTTGTACCCCAACCGCTACCGGTGCTGACCAAATCGCCTTTTGTTTCAGCCCCAATCCGGGCGAACCTTTGCAACCTCTGGGCGCGATCGCCTCCGGGGGAGAAATGAGCCGCTTTCTACTCGCCATCAAAGCCTGTTTTTCCCAAATAGAAAGTGCCGGTACGCTGATTTTTGACGAAATCGACGCGGGAGTCTCCGGGAGAGTCGCTGGGGCGATCGCCAAAAAACTCTACCAACTTTCCGACAAACACCAAGTTCTATGCGTCACCCATCAGCCGCTGATCGCCGCGATGGCTGATTTTCATTTTCGCGTCAACAAACAGACGATCGAAGCAGAACCAAGTATCGAGGAACCAGCAGCCAACTCCGAACCCGTGGAACGTACAGTAGTCAGAGTTGCCGCTCTCAACAGTGAGCAGCGGCGGGAAGAACTCGCCCAACTCGCCAGCGGCCGCTCAGCAACAGAAGCCATAGCCTTCGCCGAATCCCTGCTTGTCGAAGCCGCCGGATTGCGCCAAACTCAGTCTGCCCAACCCTGATCAGACCCTCAAGCCGATCGGGGGGGTCAAAAGGCGGAGTTTTTTCAGAGTCGGAGGTTACACTAAAAATATCAACCGCAAATTTTACAAAAACAAGCTGAAAACCCTGTGAATTGAGTGGGATAAAAGCTAATAGCAGCCAAATAGAGAGAAATTCTAGTTAAAAACCACAATTGTGTAGAGAAGGGCACACATCACTAGCAACTGGTAGTGTCACAATTGCGGCTAGTCCCACAAGGCCACCCCTCTTTCAGCAGTCCTCCCCCCAGTACGCATTCATTTTCCTGCGGGCGATCGGCTCCAAGATCGGCAGAACTTACTTAAACCAGGCACGCACAATGTCAAAATCAGTTAATAAACCATTTAAACAAGATTCGCGATCTCTAAAAAGATTGCAGCACTCCCACCGCCTCGTTACTCTCCCACCCTCTGTTCAGCAGCAAGGTCAACTGAATTTCCCTTGCTTGGTGGCCGGAGTTCTGTAAACTGGGAAATACTTTCACACATACTTGAGTCTTGTGCGACAGGTGACTCACTAATCCACTTCCCCGCTCTCTTCGCTTAGAGACTAACCCTTACACTTAAGCTTCTGTAAAGGTCTATGAAATCTGCATCTTCCACCAATTACTCTTCTCTGGACAACGTGATTGATGTCGCTGTTGTCGGCGGTGAAAATCATCATCAGGAACATTATTCTCCCCCGGAAATTAGGAGCAATGCAATTATCCCCCGCCAAGGAAACCTCTCCGGCATTCTCGACCTTCTAAATAAGCAAAGTTTCACAGTAGTAATTAAGCAAGTAGACGAAAAACTTAGGATTGTCAATCAAACCCTGGGAATGCTCGACAATATCCTGGAGAGCGAGGGATTTGATGCCATCCTCAACGAGATGTTGCAGTCGATTACACTCAAAACAGGGGAATTGCTAAATGCCGATCGCACCACGATATTTTTATTAGACGACGAAAAAAATGAACTCTGGGCGATCGTCGCTAAAGACGAAAATGGCAAAAACCTAGAAATCAGAGTTCCCGCCCATGTGGGCATTGCGGGAGAAGTAGCCACGGAAAAAAAAGTGGTGAACATTCCTTATGATTTTTATAACGACCCCCGCTCGGCTAACGCCAAAAAATTTGACGAAAAAAATGGATATCGCACTTATACAATGCTGGCGATGCCCCTGCTCAACGAAGAAACAGGAGAGTTAGTAGCAGTCGTTCAACTGATTAATAAACTAAGACCGAATCACGAAAATTACGCTAGTTTAGACGAACAAATCGATCGGCACGGATTTACTCAAGAAGACGAACAACTCTTTACAGAATTTACTCCCTCGATTCGCCTAATTCTAGAGTCTTCTAAATCTTTCTACGCAGCAACTCAGAGACAACGGGCTGCCACGGCGCTGATGAATGCCGTCAACGCTCTTTCTCAGAGCAGTTTAGACTTAGAAGATACCCTAAAAAGGGTGATGGATCAGGCCCAAGAACTCATGAACGCCGATCGTAGCACCCTCTGGCTGATCGACGAAGATAGAAATCAACTGTGGACAAAAATCCTGATCGCAGGTCAACTTCAAGAAATTCGCATACCCAGAACAGCGGGTTTCGCAGGCATTGTCGCCCAATCCAGCCAACCCCTGCTGATTCCCTTTGACGTGTATGACGATCCCCGCGCTGCAACTTCCAAAGAAGTAGATCAAAAGTCGGGCTACCGCACTTGCAGTATGCTTTGTATGCCAGTATTTAACTCGGACAAAAAATTGATTGGCGTCACCCAATTAGTTAATAAAAAACGACAAGGAGAATTCCCCCCCTACAACCCCCAAGATTGGCCACACGCCCCCGAACAGTGGAAAGCCAGTTTTAATCGCAACGACATGGAATTTATGAAAGCGTTTAACATCCAAGCAGGAGTGGCGCTGCAAAACGCTAAACTGTTTGCAGAAGTCAAACAGCAAGAACAAAGACAAAAAGATATGCTGCACGCCTTGACTAACGGCGTGATTTCTACAGATAAAAAAGGCAATATAGTAGCGACCAATCCCAGTGCTAAAAAATTACTGGGTGTCAGCGATGCAGAATTAGCCGAAGGTCAATCTTTGCGCGAGTTAATTAAGTTAGAAAAAGGCGATTTTGCCAAATGGTTTGATGCGTCTTTGTCTCCCGAAGACGATCAGGATCGCCAGCAGTATTACCCCGATCAAGTTTTGCTTTCCTTGGAAGGAGAAGGGCAGAGTATCAATCTCTCGATTAATTCAATGACTGACGCTACCGACCCCAACAAGGTCAACGGCGCGTTAGTCGTCATGGAAGATATTAGCAGCGCCAAGCAAATCAAAAACTTGATGTACCGTTACATGACTCCAGAAGTAGCCGAAGCTTTGTTAGCTTCAGGCGATACTGGATTGGGCGGTAAGCGCAAAAACGTTTCGGTGCTGTTCTCAGACATTCGCAGCTATACCACACTTACGGAAAAATTGCAAGCCGAAGAAGTGGTAGTGATGCTAAACAAATATTTTGAAGTGATGGTAGATGTCGTATTCGAGTACGGAGGGACTCTCGACAAATACATCGGTGACGCTCTGATGGCAGTTTTTGGCTCTCCAGCGCCCCTAGAGGATCATGCTTGGTGTGCAATGCAAACGGCAGTGAAAATGCGGGAAAAACTGGCAGAGTTCAATCAAGAGCGTATGGCACATGGGGAATTGCCGATCGGCATCGGTATGGGCGTACATTCCGATGAAGTTGTCAGCGGCAACATCGGTAGTAGCAAACGCATGGAATTGACTTCGATCGGAGACGGCGTAAACCTCGCCTCTCGCTTAGAAGGCGCTAGCAAGCAGTACGGCACAGACTTGATCATCAGCGACAATACTTACAGAGATTATGCCGATCGGCTCTACGTGCGAGAACTCGACTTTATTACTGTCAAAGGCAAAAGCGAACCCGTAATCGTTTACGAACTCGTCGGCATCCGCGAGGGATACTCGCCAGTCGGCAAGTCACTAACCGAAACACAGCAACAAATTATAGAACATTACACCAAGGGGCGCGAACATTACAAAACTCCAGTTAGCCAAAGACTCTCAGAAAGTGAGGTGAAAAACATCTTAAAGGATGTCGCCGAAATGCCAGAGGCAGAGATTAAGAAACTGTCCTACGATCTAGAGCAACAGTTGGAACACGAACTAAGGCAGCTCTTATATCAACTGAAAAAGCTGTCAGAGTACGACCCGAAAAACCTGTCCGAAGCAGACAAACTCATCGTACTGTTGCAGCCTGAAATCCAACTGCTGAAATTGGAAGGCATCAAAAACCTCTCCGAAGACGAAGCCAAAATGCTGCTGCAAGCAAAAATCAAGCTGCTATCAGCAGACGATATTAAATACTTGCAAGAAGGGGAAGTCAAAAAGCTGTTGGAAGCAGACATCTTAGAACCATCAAATCCCCAAATCAAAAGGCTGAAACCCGCAGATATCAGGCAGCTATTGCAGGCGAAAATTAAAAGTCGGGCCAGCGAGACAGTTGCAGAAATGTTAGATGAGGAATTTGAAAACCTGGGACTCGATCGGGTGAAAAAAGTGCTGAGCGAGTTTAAGAAAGCCTTAGAACCAAAAGCCAAGCAAGCCTTTAAAGACGCTGAACGCGAATTTAAGGCCGTTCTGGAAGTTGACCCGAAAAACAAGGCAGCTAAATTGCACGTCGATCGCTGTATGTTATTTCAGCATGGGTTTTCAGATGTACTCAACTGGGATGGTGTGTGGAATCTCACAGAAAAATAGCAGTGGCCCACAGCAAATCCTCGCGGTGCCGCCAGGGTTCCGGGTGGGGGCGATCGCGATCGGGGGTGCGCCTCCCATCCCACCACCAATTAACCTGAATATCCTATTGAGGTAATCGTAAATAAGCTCCAACAGGTATTATGGTTATATAACTGGATTTGAATTTGCAATCGAGATACCGGGGTTTCGCCCTACGTGTTTCCTTCGCACTACCTACGGCAACAAACTTAGCACTTCTATTATTTGAAGCGCTTAAAAATAGTTAGGACGGCCAGCAGCGTTACCCGGTTTCTGAGAAAAATCTTGGAGAAAGGGGACGAAACATCCGCTCAAAAACCGGGTTTCTCACCCCGCCCGCGTAAGTCTTAATAGCGTTAGCGGCTCCTAAAAAGAGCTTCCTTCGCAGATAATCAATGTTCTAGTCTTAGATATAGAAAACCACTAGCGTCAGTTATGAATAATTGGAATTCGCAATCGGGAGATGTTGAGTGGGTAGATCAGGTTTACCAACTATTGCTGGAGATTGCTCGGAGCTCCCTGTCAGATATCCCCAAAATCCCGGAAAACATCACTGTTAAGGCTATCCCTCTGATCCAGAAGGTACAAAGCATTCAGCAAAGACCTGACGGGCAAGTGTTCAAATCTGGTTCCTTTTCAGTAAACGATCACGAATGGGTCGATCGAGTCTGCCAACTATTGGTAGAACTAACCAGCGCGTCTTTGTCGGAACAGCCCAAAATGCCGGAAAACCTTGCAGGCAGATCTTTAGCCCTCGCCGATAGAGCACAAAAAATTAAAGAAGATATCGAAGAAAATGCAGCCCAAACCCCAGCAGATGAAGATGAAAATTCCTTACAGTCTCCAGACGAGCTGCTTTCCCTCTTGCACCACAGTTTGAAAACTCAGCGCGCCAAAAGCTACAACCCCGATGCCCCCGAATGGCAGCAAGTCTTGAGCCTGCTCGACGTAGTGCAGTCACTTTACAAGCAAATCCCAAATTAAATTTAAGCTTAACTCAGGCGGGTCTTGATGGTGCGATCGCGGGCTCTTAAAGGCGGTTGCTCTTTGACAGAAAAAGTTTTTTGCTGTAGCCCGAACATTTCCGATTATTGCGCTTTTGTCAACTACACTAGGTTTAATCGGTTCTAGGGCAAGAGAACATGAGCGGACAAAACATCGGCGATTTGTCAAAAGAAATATTAGCCGATCGCTATCAGTGCGATCGGCGGCTCGGCAAGCAAGCAGGACGGCAAACCTTACTCGCCCGCGACTTAAAAACCCAACAGCAAGTAGTAGTCAAACTGCTCTCATTCAGCAGCGACTTTAAGTGGGAAGACTTAAAACTGTTCGAGCGAGAAGTCGAAACCTTAAAATCCCTATCCCATGTCGCAATTCCCCGATATCTCGACTCCTTTGAAATCGACACGCCCAAACGCAAAGGATTCGCCCTAGTTCAGACTTACATCGAAGCCAAATCCCTGCAAGAATATATCTCAGACGGCCGCACCTTCAGCGAAAGCGAAGTCAAACAATTAGCCTGGGGGGGTGACAAAAAGGTCTAGGAGATAGACCGAATAAGGGTTGCAGCCCCCATACCTTGTTGATAAAAGCGAC
>NZ_JAUBQX010000067.1:25050-33611 GCF_036701505.1 Microcoleus sp. Pol11C2 | reverse complement strand
AGTAGTTGTCGAGCCGCCTGTAGAGCCGGTAGTAGATCCGGTAGTAGTTGTCGAGCCGCCTGTAGAGCCGGTAGTAGTTGTCGAGCCGCCTGTTGTCGAGCCGCCTGTTGTCGTCGAGCCACCAGTCATCGTCAATCCGCAACCGCCAGTCACTACAGGAACCGGCAACCCAAACATATTCCCGATCGGAATACCGAGATATCAGGAAATTCCCTTGTTAATACCGAGATCTAATGCTCGGTATGGGGCCGGCGCTCTGACGACACCTGGTTTTGTCGGCGCTAATGCTTGGGGAGACTACGACAATGACGGCGATTTGGATCTGTTGGTGATGGAAGGAGGTAGTTTACAAAACAACTATTATCAATCTTTTCCCCGATCGCAATACACCCCGAAAGTGTACAGCAACGAACTTAATCAAGGCTTTAAACTAATTGATATAGGCCTGCCTACCGTTTATGGAGGTGTGATCCAGGAAAATGGGAATAATCATGATTCCAAACCTTCTGCTACGTGGGGAGACAGCGACAATGATGGTGATCTCGATATATTGCTCACAGGGGTAATTGATACTCCTCCACAAGACAACTCCACCCCCGGTTCGCCCTACACCCCCATCACCAGACTGTACCGGAACCAAAGGGTTGATAGCACTCTTCCCTATTACCCAACCTCGATCGACCCCACTAAATTTACTCTAGACACGAGGGTAAAGCTGCCGGGTATTTTCAACGGTTCCGCAGCTTGGGGAGACTACAACAACGATGGCAGAAAGGATCTCGTACTCACAGGTGACACGAGTTCAGGCTACATCGCCAAAGTGTTCCGCAACGAGCTTACTGGCTTTAACAACGGCAGTACCTTTAACTACGCCCTTACCTTTGAGGAGGAGACTGGGGCTAGCTTGCCCGGTGTTATTGGCAATGCGGCCTGGGGAGACTACAACAATGATGGCCAACAAGATATCTTGCTGACAGGCGATACCGGTTCAGCATACGTCGCAAAATTGTATCGCAACACTGGCAACGGCTTTACCGAAGAGAGCAATCCACTGCTGCAATATCAAAACCCCAACGAACCTATTAATTACGGTGCATGGGGAGACTCAAACAACGATGGCAAACTAGATATCTTGCTTACAGGTCAAAGTCAGCGTTTAAATGATAATGGTGGGCCGTACGCCCCTACCAGGGTGCTCCAGAACAACAGTTATGGGGATACTACTAGCTTTCAGGAACGTCAGACTATATGGGGGTCTAATGGTGGTCTTGGTACTTGGGGAGATGAAGACAATGATGGCAAGCTGGATATTCTGCTGACAGAACGGGATTATTCGGGTAAGAGTCTCGCCAAAGTTTACCGACAAGATGAGTCTGGCTATTTTACACCCATCGACGATCCAACGCTACCTAATAATGTTGCCAGCCCAACTTCTTGGGGAGACTACGACAAGGATGGAAGACTAGATATTGCAGTCTCGACAAGAGAGGATTCACCTGAGTACCCCTACTCTCGCAACGTTGTCAAAGTCTATCGCAACGAGACCCCTGAACCGAACACGGCACCCTCTGCACCTGAAGGTTTAAATTACCCTCAGATTACTCAGGAAGGAGTTTTCTTAAGTTTGCCTGGAGGATGGGGGAATCAGCTCGACGCTCAAACTCCAAATCAGGGTTTAAGCTACAACCTGCGAGTTTGGACTAATCGTCCCAATCCCTTCGGTGGCGGCGATGTTAAAGAGTACATTGTTGGCCCGATGTCCCTTGATGATGGAACTCGGCAAGTAGTGCAGTTGGGAAATGTCAACCAAGCCAACAGCAGCAGCAACTACTACTCCCCTGGTTGGCTGTTAAAACCAGATTACTTAATCCCTGGACAAACTTATAACTGGAGTGTACAGGCGATCGACAGTGCTTGGGCTGGTTCCCCGTTTGTTGAAGGACAAAGTTTTACATTTACAGCCCCCGATATCAAGCCAACGCTTACCATCAGCGCTACGGATGCTAATGCTGCGGAAACCATCTTTCCACCCGAAGAACCCAATCCTGGAAAATTCACTATTACCCGTACTGGTGGCAGCCTAGCTGGTCCGCTGGATGTCTACTACAAGTTCGATAATCTATCCGATAATAGCTACACTCCTATAGCCGGTACTGCCATACCAGGTATCGGTATGTATGGAGATTACGAATTGTTTTCCGACTCCGAGTCCCGTCAACCCTCCCAACCCCGTCAGGCGTTGCCTATCAACCTGTTTGGCAGCAACATGATCACCATTCCAGCAGGTAAGCGCAGCGTCAACATAGATGTGGATGTCTACAACGACAGCCTAGTAGAAGGCGACGAGAGAGTGTTTATCAGCTTAGATCCTATCAGCAACTACAACAGCCAGATAGGCGAGTCCTCTAGTGCTACTGTGACGATCGCGGACAACGACCCCAACTACCCGTCAGGTGTGAATCGTCCTCCAGAACAGCAGATTAACCTAGGCGGTCGGTACACTGCTCTCAATGTAGAGGTTCCTAACGTCTACACAGACCCGGATGGCGACCTACTCACCTACACACTAACCCGGTCTGACGACAGCTCATTACTGAGCAATCCGAACAGCAGTTGGCTTGGATTGTCGTTTAACTCTGCCAATAACAGCATCACGTTCACCGGAACTCCCCCAAGCAACGGGGAAAACTTCTACGCCAAGTTAACAGCAACAGACCCTTATGGTGCGAGTGCTAGCCAGAAAATTTACGTAGTGAAACAAGGAAATGGCTGGGTGATTGACGGTTATATCTCCGGTGCAACTCTCTTCCTCGACGCCAACAAAAACGGCGTCCTCGACACCAACGAACCATCCACCACAACCGATTCAGGCGGTAAATTCAATCTCAATATCCCCTTCGAGATTTTCGACACCAACAACAACGGAGAAATCGACCCATCAGAAGGCAATCTAGTAGCCACCGGAGGCACTGACACCGCCACCGGCTTACCCCTAGAAACACCAGTCACCGCACCCCCAGATGCGAGTGTCGTCACCCTCCTAACCACCTTAATCGCCGACTTAATCGACAAAGGAATTGAACCAGAAGAAGCACAATCTTTAGTCAAAGCCGCCCTTGGACTCCCGGCTGATGTTGACCTGACTAGCTTAGATCCGATCCTCGCTACCAATAACAACCAACCGGGCGGCGTCGAAACTTTAGTCGCAATGGTGAAAGTCCAAAACTTCATCACTCAAACCAGCGCTTTGATTGACGGTGCTTCCAGTGCAGTCAATACCGATATTGTCAAAGCTGTTGTCAGTTCAATTACGGCTCAAATTCAATCCGGTACAGTCTTAAATCTCAGCAATGCAGCAGCCTTAGAACCAATAATTCAGCAATCCGCTGCTAAAATCCAGCAAATAGACCCCAGTTTCAACAGCCAACAAGTCAGCCAAATTACATCGCAATCCGCGACAGTAATGGCAACAGCCAATCAGCGCATAGATGCGGCTGTCTCCAACCCAACAGCAACATCAATTCCTGAATCACTTGCCCGCCTCCAACAAGTAGCTTTGGGCCCAACAACTCAAGACTTCAAAGAAGTTGGTACGGGAAATAAACCTATTTCCCAGCTCGTTGCTGACAATACAGGTACTGCTTTAGATAGCAGAATTGAAGCTGTAGTATTGCCGACTGGGGTTGCAACTCCTGTTGTCAGCGGCGATGCGGATTTAGGCAGCAATTCTCCCAATGCAATTCTCGGTACGAATGGCGACGATATCCTGACGGGCGACAGCGGGAATAATGTGTTGATGGGGATGAGGGGCAATGATTCCCTCGATGGAGTTCTGGGAAATGACACACTTTTCGGTGGCAAAGGTAGCGATACAATGCTCGGAAGTAGCGGTGATGATGCCTTGCTTGCCGGTCGCGGTGCTGACATTTTGAATGGCGATGATGGTAATGATATTCTTTACGGAGGTAAGGGCGATGATTTGCTGACGGGCGGTTTGGGAATTGATAGTTTGATAGGAGGAATGGGAGTAGATAAGTTCTTACTCTCTACCAATTCGGGTACTGATACTATTACTGATTTTGAAGTCGGTAAAGACTTGTTAGTATTGGGTAACGGGTTGAGCTTCTCCCAATTGGCGATTAGTCAAGATAGCGGTGCAACATTAATCCGGTTTGCTCAAACAGGGGAGATTTTAGCTTCTCTGGGGGGTGTTTCTGCTAGCAATATTAGTGCAGCTAATTTCGGATTGATTTAAGAGCGATTTGGGTGTATGGCACGGATTCAGACATTCCGATAAACTCGTGAGTACGAGAGTACGACAGGGGTTAAAAACCCCTGTCTCATAGAAACTAATCCCAACAATTCCAAGTGCAAAAGTATACTATGAACTGTTCCCGCTTCTAATCCAGACGCTTCCACAATTGTATCAAAAGAACTCGGCCCTGATGCGATCGCACAGCGTCTTCCACAATTCTCTCTAACTCTGCTACTAAACCTCCCAGCCTCTACTCCTACATTCTCCTGCCCATACTCAGCAGGGAAACTAAAATATTTAAGTATAATGATACTTGCTATTGAAGTTTTTTTGTGTTATATTCGCCACCTGGCACGGGATGATCCGTAATATTATTTAATAAAATTCCCCATCTTTATCCAGACTTTAATTAAACAGATATTTATAAAGAAAACTTTATATAGATTTTCTCAAAAAACAGTTATTGTTACTACAACATTCAGGATATAGTTTCGGACGAAAGTCGCGAAACAGGGGAATCATTGTCTTTTTTTAGCTATTAGTAGGTGCAGTATGCCAAATTTAAATAATCAAGTTTCACCAAGTGCGATCGCCTTTATTGATACTCTAGTAGAAAATTATCAAAGTTTAGTCGCGGGGGTAAAAGCGGGTACGGAAGTAGTCGTTTTGGATGGGAACCGGGATGCGATCGACCAAATTACTGAAATTTTAGGCGATCGCAGCAATATTGACAGCATTCACATCATTTCTCACGGCAGTTCAGGCAGCTTGCAACTCGGCGACGTTCGCTTTAGTTTAGATGATATAGAGTGCGATCGGCAGGATCTACAGCAGTGGTTTTCGCCACAAACCGACTCAATCGGCCAAAATCGACCGAATATCCTGCTGTATGGGTGCTGTGTAGCAGCAGGCGAGACAGGTAAAGCATTTGTCAAACGCTTGAGTCAGTTAACCGGGGCAAGAGTTGCAGCTTCCGAAAACCTCACGGGAAGTGTAACAAAAGGCGGAGACTGGGAACTGGAAGTCAGAACCGGGAAAATAGAAACGCCACTGGTATTTGCACCCGAAGTATTAGCGGGTTACGAGTACGTTTTGAACACCTTCGGTGCGGCGACAAATATTGGTGCAGGGACAAATCCCTACGGTATTGCTACGGGGGATTTTGACCTGGATGGCAAACCAGATTTAGCTGTAACAAACCAAGGATCTGACACTGTTTCCATCCTGTTAGGAAATGGCACTGGTGGCTTTAATCCCGCGCCTATTCCTAGCTTGGCGGCGACACGTCCTACATCGATCGCGATCGGCAATTTTAACAACGATAATTTCCCTGACTTAGCAGTAGTAGGTAGCGGCACTGGTGGCGCCCTCTCAATTTTCTTAGGAAATGGTACGGGCGGTTTTGGCAGCCCCACTCAATATCCCACAGGAGTATCTCCTATCTCGGTTGCAGTTGGGAAGTTTAACGGGGACAACTTTTCAGACGTAGCAGTAGTAAATGCAAACCCTACCAGTCCCTCTGGTACTGTCACAATTTTGCTGGCAAATAGCAGTGGCAGCGGGGCATTGAATTTCAACACTAACTTGAGCGCGCAGTCAATTCCCGCTTTCATGACAGTGGGGGACTTTAACGGAGATACTTTTTCCGATTTAGCGGTGCCCAACAGTGTATCTAACAACATTTCTATTTTTTTAGGGAATGGCACTGGCAACTTTGGTGCAGCTACTAATTTTGGGGCAGGGCAAAATCCAAATTCGATCGCCAATGGGGACTTTAACGGAGACAATTTCCTCGACTTAGCCGTAGTTAACACCGGCTCTAACAATGTGTCAATTCTATTGGGAAATGGCACGGGCGGCTTTGGCACCCCTACTAATTTTAGCGCGGGGACAGGGCTGCAAGGCGTTGTTGCGAATGACTTTAGCGGAGACGGCAAACTTGACTTAGCAGTAGGAGGCACCAGCGGCGCTGCAATTTTAGTAGGCAATGGCAGTGGCGGTTTTAGTACAGCCATTAACTTTGCTGCGGGCACAGATCCAACTTTCATTATTGCAGGCAACTTTAATGCTGATACTCTCCCTGATTTGGCACTAGCGAACAACAGTTCAGATAACGTTTCGGTGCTGCTGAATACACCCAATACGGTATCCTTCGTTCCTCCCAAAATAGGTAACACTTACAACGTTAATGAAGGCGCGACCGACACAGTAATTGATGTCCCAGTTACTATCAGCGGTGGCACTCCCTTAAGTGATGTAACTGTACCAATTGTCATCGATCCCAGCAGCACTGCTACTCAAGGTGCAGACTACACTCTTTCAACTACATCCCTTACTTTCTCGGCAGGCACTACTACTCTCACCCAGAATATTGCAGTAACTATTAAAGCTGACAATATCGTTGACAGTAACGAACAGTTAGTCCTCAATTTTGGCACAATTACAGGCGGTGTGGCAGATGCGAGTCAAGGAAAAGTGGCAATATTGGACAGGAATAGTTCTTATTCAATTGTCGCCGACAATCCCACAGTTACCGAAGGCAATTTCGGCAAAACTCCTGCTACATTTACCATTACTCGCAATGGCAGCACGGAACTTTGGAGTACGGTAGATTATACGATCGCGGGAACTGCGACTAACGGCAGCGACTACAATAATATCGGCGGCACTTCTGGCGCAACTGCTGCTACTGGCAAAATTACTTTGGCAGCGGGCGAAACATCCAAAACTATTACTTTGGAGGTGTTGGGGGATGGATTAATTGAACCTGACGAAACTGTTGCAATTACGCTATCGAATCCTGTTTCACCGGGTGGCGCGCCGACAATCCCGACACCAACTGCTACAACTACCATCACAAATGATGACGCTGCCGATTTCAGCATTGCACCTACGAACATCACTGCTACAGAAGGCGGGGCAACTGGCAGTTACAAAGTCAAGCTAACTTCGGAACCGACGGCACCGGTTAATATTAGCTTTAATACTGGCAATGCAATTAGCCCGATCGCCCAAATTACATTTGACAGCACTGACTGGAATGTTGAAAAGACTGTCACTGTTACTGCGATCGACGACAATGTAGCACAAGGAACCCACAGCGGCACGATCGCTCACACAGTTACCAGTAGCGATGCCAGTTATAACGCCAAAGCGATTCCCGATGTGACGGCATCGATTACTGATAACGATAGTCCCGGTGTTTCCATCGTGCAATCGGCAGGCAGTACAAATATTGCTGAAGGCGGTGCAGCGGCTACCTACGGAGTGGTTTTGACTACCGCACCTGCTGCCAACGTTACCATTAATTTTGCCACGGGCAGTCAAATTAGTGCGATCGCACCTTTGACTTTCACCCCCACTAATTGGAATGTTGCTCAAGATGTGACCGTTAGTGCGATCGAGGACAGCATAGCCGAAGCAACCCACAGCGGCACGATCGCTCACACTTCTGTCAGTGACGATACTTTGTATAATGGGCTGACGATTTCTCCTGTAACTGCCACGATTGCTGACAACGATACCGCAGGCGTGACTATTTCAGCTACGAGTACAACTGCTACCGAAGGCGGTGCAACAGGAGGCATTTACAGCGTTAAGTTAAAATCCGAGCCGCTGGCGCCTGTGACGGTTAGTTTCGCTACAGGGGAGCCAATAAATCCGATCGCCCCAATTACTTTTGACAGCACTAACTGGAATGTGGATCGGACTGTCACTGTTAGTGCGATCGATGACAGCATAGCCCAAGGAACCCACGGCGGCACGATTACTCACACTTCTGCCAGCACCGATACTAAGTATAATGCGCTGACGATTTCTCCTGTGACTGCCACGATTGCTGACAACGATACCGCAGGTGTGACTATTTCACCTACGAGTACAACTGCTAACGAAGGCGGTGCGGGTACGTACAGCATTCAACTAACTTCTGTGCCCACGGCGCCAGTGACGATTAGTTTCGCCAATGGCAGTCAAATTAATGCGATCGCTGATGTTACTTTTGACTCTACTAACTGGAATATCCCGAAAGCAGTGACTGTAACCGCTACAGACGATGCGGTTGTGGAAGGAAATCATACAGGCAGTATTTCTCATACGGCTGTGAGTGCTGATACTAAGTATAGTGCGCTCCCGATTCCGGGCGTGACAGTGGCGATCGCTGATAACGACACTGCACCGCTAGTAGTTGTCGAGCCGCCTGTCGAGCCGGTAGTAGTTGTCGAGCCGCCTGTCGAGCCGCCTGTCGAGCCGGTAGTAGTTGTCGAGCCGCCTGTCGAGCCGCCTGTCGAGCCGGTAGTAGTTGTCG
>NZ_JAUBQX010000067.1:0-24950 GCF_036701505.1 Microcoleus sp. Pol11C2 | reverse complement strand
AGCCGCCTGTAGATCCGGTAGTAGTTGTCGAGCCGCCTGTAGATCCGGTAGTAGTTGTCGAGCCGCCTGTAGATCCGCCTGTTGTCGAGCCGCCAGTAGTCGTCGAGCCACCAGTCATCGTCAATCCGCAACCGCCAGTCACTACAGGAACCGGCAACCCAAACATATTCCCGATCGGAATACCGAGCTCTAACGAAACTCCCTTCGGAATAACGGAACCTAACAATCAGATTCTTAGTATTCCCACGGTAGATTTTTCCCAACCTACTTACAAAGTCAAGGAAAGTTCCATAGGAGTCGTTCAGGCAGAAATTACTATCACTCGCACTGGGGATCTAAGCAACCTTTCAAGGGCGTACATACAACCTGTTGCTGGTGCTTCAGCGACTTTGGGAACAGATTGGAATTTTGCTTCCAGTTACTCTGGTCAAGTCACCTTTAACCCCGGTGAAGATACTAAAACTTTCACAATTGACATCTTATCGGATAGTCAAGCTGAGGGCACAGAAGAAATCCCGTTTCGGATCGCTCGTGCGGATAATGCCGATATTGGCACTCAAAGCTCTACCACATTGCAAATTTTGGATAAAGTTTTCACCAACGAACTCGCCGCTCTGACGATACCTGGTTTTGTCGGCCCTAATGCGTGGGGAGACTACGACAATGACGGCGATTTGGATCTGTTAGTGATGGAAGGAGGTAATTTACAAAACTCCTCACTTTCTTTTCCCCGATCGCAATACACCCCAAAAGTGTACAGCAACGAAAACGGTAGCTTTAAACTAAACGAAAACGGTAGCTTTAAACCAGTTGATATAGGCCTGCCTACCGTTTATGGAGGTGTGATTCAGGAAAATGGGAAGAATCATGATGCCAAACCTTCTGCTACCTGGGGAGACAGCGACAATGATGGTGATCTCGATATCTTGCTCACAGGCGTAAGAACTGATCCAACACAGACCAACCCCAATGCTACGCCGAGCTACATCCCCATCACCGCACTGTACGTGAACCAAAAGATTGAGAACAATCGGCCCCCTTCTTACCAAACCCAGGAGACTGACCCCAAATTTCTGCTAGACGGCCGGGCAAAGCTGCCTGGTATTTTCAATGGTTCCGCGGCTTGGGGAGACTACAACAACGATGGCAGACCGGATCTCGTACTCACAGGTGACACGAGTTCAGGATACATCGCCAAAGTGTTCCGCAACGAACGCCTTGGTTTTAACGACGGCATTATTGGTAACGACGGCAGTAGCTTTGAGAAGGAAACTGGAGTCAACTTGCCCGGTGTTATTGGCAATGCGGCTTGGGGAGACTACAACAACGATGGCAAACAGGATATCTTGCTGGCAGGCAACACCGGTTTAAAAGGCAACACAGGTTTAGCAATTTACGTCGCAAAATTGTATCAAAACACTGGCAATGGCTTTACCGAAGAGAGCAACCCACTTCTGCCAAATCAAATCCCCGGCTACCCTATTGATTACGGTGCATTCGGAGACTCCAACAACGATGGCAAACTAGATATCTTGCTAACAGGTGGGAAGGTTGGGTCGTCGCCCTATAGCTTTACCACGGTGCTTCAGAGCAAAAACTATTCGGATACTACGTTTGAGGGGCGTTGGATTCCATCGGGACCTGGTGCTGAGTTCGGTGCTTGGGGAGACTACGACAACGATGGCAAGCTGGATATCCTGCTAAATGAATGGGAAAATTTGGGTGGCATCGCCAAAGTTTACCAACAAGATAAAAATCGCGAAGATAAGTATGGCGATTTTACATCCATCACCAATACAGGGCTGCCTAATAATGTTTCCAGCCCGACTTCTTGGGGAGACTACGACAAGGACGGCAGACTAGATATTGCACTCACAACAAAAGATAATTCAACTAGCAGTGGCAGCTTTGTCAAAATCTACCGCAACAACACCCCTGATGCGAACATCCGACCCTCTGCACCTCAACCTGAATTTTTGAACACTGTTACTACTTCAGAAGGAGTTTTATTACGTTGGCGTCCAGTAGACAGTAGTACCTTGATCGACGGTAAAACTCTGGACTCTAAAACTCCCGATCGGGGTTTAAGCTACAATCTGAAAGTTTGGGCTACTCCTCCCAATCCCAACGCTGGTGATCAGCCCCCCATTACAGAGTACATTGTTGGTCCTATGTCCGGTGATGACGGAACTCGGCAAGTAGTGCAGTTGGGGAATGTCAACCAACCGAGGGACTACTTATACGGGGAGTACAGTTTTCTGCTCAAGCCAGATTACTTAATCTATACCCCTTACAATCCGGATTATTCTTACAATCCACAAACTTATGAATGGAGTGTACAGGCGATCGATGGTGCTCGCGCTGGTTCACCGTTTGTCAAAGGACCAACTTTTACAGCTCCCGATATCAAGCCAACGCTTACCATCAGGGCTACAGAGCCCAATACGGCGGAAATCTACGATCCGCTGGTCGAAAAACCCAAGCCCGGAAAATTCACCATTACTCGTACTGATGGCAGCCTAGATAAGCCGCTGACAGTCCGATTCAAGATCAATTATGTATACGACGATCCGAGCTACACTCCCATACCCAGTGCTGCTATACCCCGTATAGATTATGAATTGGTTTCCGAGTCCGAACCCGATCGGCAGTTGGACATTTACGAGACGTCCCGGAGCGCAGTCATCATTCCAGCCGGTAAACGCAGCGTCAATATGGTTGTCAATGTCCGCGATGACAGGCTAGTAGAAGGTGACGAGAAAGTAGTCATCACTTTAGATTCTGACTACTATGCCCAAAAGGTAGGCGATCCCTCTAGTGCTACTGTGACGATCGCGGACAACGACCCCAACAACAAGCCTGTCATCAATTACGGCCCGACTACAACCCCTTGGCATCACGGAGCCATAGTAAGCAATAACCCCTTTACATTCGAGTACCAATTTCCGCAGAACACTTTCACAGACCCCGATCAAGGTGACACGCTTACCTACACAGCAACTCTGATGGACGGCAGTCCCCGGCCAAGTTGGCTCACATTCAATCCAGAGACTCGTACACTCAGTGGCACAAGTCCTGAACCGCAGGAGTTCAGGATTAAGTTAACAGCAACAGACAGGGCGGGTCTTAGTGTTAGCGACGACGAGACGGGTCCATATACGGGTGACCCGAGGGACCCATATGGGGGTAAGGGTATGTTGCTGCAATTTGGTCCCAACGGCGTAGTAATTGACGGCTACATTTCAGGTGCAACCCTCTTCCTAGACGCCAACAAAAACGGCGTGTTCGACACCAACGAACCATCCACCACAACCGATTCCGGCGGTAATTTCAATCTCAATATCCCCTTCGAGACATTCGACACCAACAAAAACGGAGAAATCGACCCCGAAGAAGGTCATTTAGTTGCAATTGGAGGCACTGACACCGCCACGGGCTTACCCCTAGAAACACCAGTCACCGCACCGCCAGATTCTAGTGTCGTCACCCTCCTAACCAGCTTAGTCGCCGACTTAATCGACAAAGGAATTGCACCTGAAGAAGCACAATCTTTAGTCAAAGCAGCCCTTGGACTCCCGGCTGATGTTGACCTGACTAGCTTAGATCCGATCCTCGCTACCAATAACAACCAACCGGGCGGCGTCGAAACTTTAGTCGCAATGGTGAAAGTCCAAAACTTCATCACTCAAACCAGCGCTTTGATTGACGGTGCTTCCAGTGCAGTCAATATTGATATTGTCAAAGCTGTTGTCAGTTCAATTACGGCTCAAATTCAATCCGGTACAGTCTTAAATCTCAGCAATGCCGCAGCTTTAGAACCAATCATTCAGCAAGCTGTCGCCAAAATCCAGCAAATAGACCCCAGTTTCAACAGTCAAACAGTCACCCAAATTACATCGCAATCCGCGACAGTAATGGCAACAGCCAATCAGCGCATTGATGCGGCTGTCTCCAACCCAACAGGAACATCAATTCCTGAATCACTTGCCCGCCTCCAACAAGTAGCCTTGGGCCCAACCACTCAAGAATTCAAAGAAGCTGGTACAGGAAATAAACCAATTTCCCAGGTAGTTGCGGACAATACTGGTACTGCTTTAGATAGCAGAGTTGAAGCTGTAGTATTGCCGACTGGGATTGCCACTCCTGTTGTCAGCGGCGATGCTGATTTGGGCAGCACTTCCCCGACTGCAATTCTCGGTACAAATGGCGAGGATATCCTGACGGGCGACAGCGGGAATAATGTGTTGATGGGGATGAGGGGCAATGATTCCCTCGATGGAAATCTGGGAAATGACACACTTTTCGGTGGCAAAGGTAGCGATACAATCCTGGGAAGTAGCGGTGATGATGCCTTGTTTGCCGATCGCGGTGCTGACATTTTGAATGGCGATGATGGTAATGATATTCTTTACGGAGGTAAGGGCGATGATTTGCTCACGGGCGGTTTGGGAGTTGATAGTTTGATAGGAGGAATGGGAGTAGATAAGTTCTTACTCTCTACCAATTCGGGTACTGATACTATTACTGATTTTGAAGTCGGTAAAGACTTGTTAGTATTGGGTAACGGGTTGAGTTTCTCGCAATTGGCGATTAGTCAAGATAGTGGCGCGACATTAATCCGGTTTGCTCAAACAGGGGAGATTTTAGCTTCTCTGGGTGGTGTTTCTGCTAGCAATATTAGTGCCGTTAATTTCGGATTGATTTGAGATTGAATGCGCCGGGGGAGCAACCCCTTATCCCCTGGCCATATTCACTCGGCGGTTGAAACCGCCGAATAATCTTCAATCCGCGCAGGCGGATTTTGTCTGTGTAGACGCGGTTTTAACCGCCGAGTTTTTTTCACATCAGCATCGCTGATATCGCATTCCTGGTAACTGCGAAACTAATCCCAACAATTCCAACTGCAAAAGTATACTAGAAACTCTTCCCGCTTCTAACCCCGCTGCTTCCACAATTGTATCAAAAGAACTCGGCCCAGATGCGATCGCACTTAACACCTTAGCCAATTCCGGCTCCAACGGCGGCCCTTGCTTCTCAACCGTCGGATTTGGGGGAAACAGCGACAACTGCTCGGCATTATCCAATTTTGGCATAGCTCCGAGCATTTCCAACAACCTGTCTTCGCTTAACATTCGATCGCTATTTGGCAGAATAGGATGAGCACCTTTACTCAGCAACTCCAAACAACCAAAAGAACGCTCATCATCCAATCTGCCGGTCAAAACATACACATCGCGGCAAAAATCATTCGCTTGATAAGCAGTAATTAAAGCACCCGATTTATGGGGAGCCTCTATCACGATTGTAGCGCGACTTAAGCCAGCAATTATGCGATTTCGGCGGGGAAAATTAGTTTTATTCGGTTGAGTGCCCGCCGGATATTCACTAATTACCAATCCCTGCTGCAAAATGCGATCGCACAACCTCTCATTTTGTTTAGGATATACAATATCTACTCCCGTCCCCACCACTGCAAAAGTCCTTCCTCCCGCCTCCAAACAGGCTGTATGAGCCTCTGTATCAATGCCCGCAGCCAATCCCGAAACCACAGTAAAACCACTTTTAGCCAAAGCCGTACTAATTTTGCGAGTCCACCTTCTGCCGTATTCCGAAGGGCTGCGAGTACCAACCATTGCCACTGTCGGCGTAATTCCTTGATTCTCTTTGCGATCGACATTACCACTATAATACAACACTGGTGGCGGATTGGGAATTTCCAATAATAAGCGGGGATAATCTGGATCTGCGGGCGTCCAAAAACAGGGATTTTTTATAAGATGTTTTTCGATAAATTCTTCCGGATTGAGTTTAGTGCGTTCTTGCACAATGGTTTCAATTATCTGCTTGCCGAACCCTTCGATTCGCATTAAATCTACTGATTTTGCCGTCCAAGCTTCTGCCAAACTATTGAAAGTTTGGTGCAATCTTTGCAACAAAATCGGCCCGACACCGTTAATTTGTGACCATGCTAACCAGTAAGCGCGTTCTTCTAACAACGAGTTGCCCTCAACTTATCTGAGAATAATTTTATCATTTTTGGTTGAATGAATATAGTAGGGAAACGGCACTGCCTTGTACTGTATTTCCACAGATGCCAGGGTAAAGAAATGGCACTGCCGTGTCCTGTATTTCTACAGATGACTGGGTAGGGAAACAGCACTGCCGTGTCCTGTATTTCTACAGATTTAAAACTGTTATATAATATTTTTTTACGAACCGCAAAGGCGCGAAGAACGCGAAGAGAATTAAGAGGGAAGTTGACAATTACTGGCTAGGTTTTCCAATCTACGAAACGGGCATAAATATAAGCAATAATTTCTCCTACTACTGTCCGAAAACCTTCGCTGGATTTCCACCATTCTTGTGGGTTGTAATCTTGCGGTTCCGCCGCTATAATGCCGACTTTAATCTCAGGATTCAGCACTTCTTTAAATACAATCCAACTTCTGCGGGCATGAGGGCCAAAGGAATAAAGATTAATTGAGTTAACTTTTAAACCTGAAGTAGAAAACCAATCCCGAAGTGCGATCGCAGAAGCAGCCGTGCGGTGTTTCACAACACTCGCTGCTGGTACTGCTACTAATTTGTTTTTATCAAATCCTAGCGCAATACAAGTCGCTGCCGTCAGTTCCGCATAATTTTTATATTCAGCGAGATAGTAACCTTTACTTAAAGGAACTCCTGTGGTAATTAATTGGCGATATTCGCCTTTTTTGAATTCGGCGATCGCACTTTCGATCGCATAATCCGGCAACCAACCTTCGACAACCAAAATATCTGCTTTAATCGGCGCATTTACACCCAAAAATGGATGGATATTTGTAATAATTAAGAGCATTAAAATTATCAACCCCGCGCTTGCAATTACCCAACCTTCCCTAGTAATTGCCCAGATTTTTCGACGACGGATTAAACGAATTCTCATTTTAGAGCATAAGGAAGAAAATTAATGTGAAGATGGAAGAAGCCACAATACCAATGGTTTCAGGAAAATGGAAATAGTGGGACAGTGAGAGATCGATCCAATTGCTCTTCGGCCCCATGTCCCATTCCCTATGCCCCCTTCCCAAATTATTTGTGTTTCAGATACTCAAAAACGCTTTTATCCCCGATATCCTGCGGCATCGGTTGAAAAAACTTGCGTACAGCAAAGATGATAAACAAAGCCGCCCAAATAGCCAGCAAAAACTGTTCATTTTCGGCTGACAAAAAGCCGAAAATATGTCCTAAAATTAAAAGAGGAACTCCGGGAGTCAAAAACTTGGTTTCTAGGCGATTAAAGCAGAATGCTTCCTTAAAATAAATGCCATTTAAGGCGGCAAAAGTAAAGCCAATTCCCCACAACGTGGCGGGATGTTCGTACACTGCTAAAGCTAGAGGTTGGCTGCTTTGTAACGCTACAAACAATGCTGCCGCGCCGCCGATCGCCCAAAACGTCTGTAGTGTTCGATGCAGCGCAATCATGTAAATGTGAATAGTTGCCAAGCTGACGCCTAAAGCTATCCAGAAACAAGCAAAAACAGGCGTTACAGCTTGGATTGCCATCGGGTTGTCGCCCTGTTGTAGAACCAGAGTAGTGCCGATCGCAAAACA
This sequence comes from Microcoleus sp. Pol11C2, assembly GCF_036701505.1. Taxonomy (NCBI): domain Bacteria; kingdom Bacillati; phylum Cyanobacteriota; class Cyanophyceae; order Oscillatoriales; family Microcoleaceae; genus Microcoleus; species Microcoleus sp. Pol11C2. The sequence goes on along the minus strand of NZ_JAUBQX010000067.1, from coordinate 17,357 downwards.
CAGCGCCGCCACCCCCAATCCAGCGCGGTAAATCAACACTCCCGTGCGATCGTTTTGAGTAATCGTAAATTCGCCGAATTGTCCTTGATAGACTGGCGATTCATCAGGTGATTTCAGTAGTTGCATAATAGCTTCCTCCTATTAGACACGAATGTACTTCTGCCAAGATATACTTTATTGATAAACCGAGCCAGCGAGACCGAGCGATGCCTAAATTTAACAAGCCTAAACTTAACCAGCCTAAAGTTAACAAGTCTAAAGTTAACCAATCTAAATTTGAGGATCGCCCCGATCAAAGCAAATCCCTTTCTTCACAATCCGACCTTCCTCCAGTTCAGCTTGATGAAACCATTGTAGCAGGCAGAAGACCCAAACCGGTAAACGACTTCCAGCGCCTGCTGGAGGAATTATCCGAATTGAGATCGGGGTTCGATCCAGAAATTTTAGCGCATATCGAGGAAAAGCTCCCATTTAATGCCAAGCAATTTGAAACTAAAATTAGCAAGATTTTGGGTTCAAAAAACATTGATTTCAGCATAAAAAATTCATTCAAATATCTAGATTACATCAAGCAAAATATTCAACTACCGTGCCACGTTACAGGCATAGAAGAGTTTGAATGGGAAGAAGAATATACAATGGGTTCCGGCAGCCAAAAAGAATATGCACGGCTCAAAAAAAGTCAACCTTCTTATACTGATAGATTCACAATTAACCGGTTGGAGGATTTGGTTGTTCAGGAAGAAGGCATATTTGTGGAAGTGCAGCGCGTCGACGATCGCCAAAAGTTTATTTTGCCTTTATCAGAGTTAGAATCAGTTGATGTAATCTCCCGCAACAATCAGTTATTAGATGATTATGCCGTGTGGTTTCTCAATTATTAAGGAAGAGTGCAAAAGTGGAAAAGTGGGGGAGGGGAAGAGGGGAAGAGTAGGAGAAGGGGAGAGTGGGGGATGGGAAAAATCTTCCTTCTTCCTTATTCCTAACATCCGCCCTTGCGAATCCGTTGCCGAACTTCCTTCTCTCTTCTCCCTAATATCCGTTACATCCGCCCTTGCGAATCCGTTGCCGAACTTCCTTCTTAATTAAATGGAAGCTGGTAAGTGCGATCGCGAAACCAAAGCCAAAGCTTCAACCAAACTGCGAACAGCCGCAATCATCGCCACTTCGCTATTAAGTTGGCTAACAGCAGAACCGACACCAACACCCGCAGCACCGGCTCCAATAGCGAGCGGTGCGGTGACGCTGGAGATACCGGAAGCGCAGAGTACGGGGACGGATACGGCGCGGGAAATTTCAAACGCTGCGGCCAAAGTAGGCGCTGCTTTTTCAATTAATCCCAAGGTGCCAGCGTGAATTGGTTGAGCGCTGGTGCCACCTTCGGTTTGGATGATGTTAGCCCCAGCTTTGACTAATTCAATTGCTAACTGCACTTGTTTGTCGAGTGCCAAAATGTGGGGAACTGTCACAGAAAGAGTGATGTTCGGAAATAGCGATCGAGTTTCGCGAGTCAACTGCAAAACTTCCTCAGCTTCAAAGCGGCGGCCTACTGCGTAGAAAGCATCAAAGTTACCAATTTCAATCAAATCAGCGCCCGCTTCTACCGCAGGCACAAACTTTTCCGGTTCCACAGCCGATACACAAATTGGCAAATTTGTCAACTGTTTTGCCATCAATACCAAATCTCGATCGGCAGCAATATCAACAAAGGAAGCACCGCCGAGATCCGCTGCTTTGACGACAGCAGCAACGTTGGCGGCATCAAAATTATTTAAACCGCTGATAATTTTCAGGGCGCGACCTTGCTCAAAAACGCGCTGCAATTTAGAACTTACACTCATCGTTAGTTTTCCAACTCAAAAAATTTCTTAGACTCATTTTGACACGAATTAGAACAATTTTTGATTTTTAATTCTTAATTTTTAATTACTACGCGGCTGTCGAAATTTGTAAACATCTTTGATAACTTGTGCCCAGCCGTCCGAGAGAGATTCGAGAATACGAGATCCCTTTTCTTTCGTCGCCACCGTCGCATCGCCCAATACACCGCTTTCAGTCAACTCTCGCGTCAGCCAAGCAAAAGGCAAATTCCCTTCCATACTCAGTAAACTGTCTCTGGGTAAACCATGCGGGTACTCGCAAACAGCCAGTTCCATTTTCACCTGTTCGGGTAAAATTGACAACATCAAACTCGTTTCTGCATCACCCGCGTGAATCCCAAACTCCACCTCCTTCGCAGTTAATAATTCAGCAGCTACATTCGGAACCCGCCACAAAAACAGCGGAAAAACTGAGAAATCTTGATATTTTTGATGAATATCCCGCGCCGCAATTTCCATCACCTGTGGCTGTCCGCCGTGACCATTCATTAACACTAATTTCCGAAATCCAGTCTGATAAATACTGTCAGCAATTTCACTGATTACTGCTAAAAGTGTCTGAACACTGAGCATAATTGTACCGGGGAAATGGCAGTGTTCGTTCGACTTGCCATAGTACAAAGGTGGCAAAGCATATGCGGGAATATTTGCGTCTAACTTTGCCAGGGCTTGGCCTGTAACTGCCGCGCTAATTGCTGCATCTACAATTAAAGGCAAATGAGGGCCGTGCTGTTCGATCGCACCTAGCGGCAGAATTATCACAGTATTTTCCTTATCCGGCATAGACTGAATTTCAGTCCAAGTCAGATATGGAAAAAAGCGCGATGCGGGAATAAAATTGTGCATATTGTGGCGGCAAGAGGAGAGGCAACCAAGCCAATCAACTAGCCTGAAAACTAAAAAGTAATTTCCAAGATAGCTCACATATTCTGTATGTGGGTAGATAATATAATATAGCAGATGCTTTAACAGCGTGGTGATAGACGCTCGCCAGCTCAGACCGAAAGACATAGAGATGACTAATTGATGGAAGCTTGGCAAACCCCACAAACTAATTTAACCGACATTCCGATCGCCGATGAACTGTCGCACCGCCTCCCTCGATCGCACGATCAAAAAGCAGAAAACCGAGCGCTGCAAATGCTCGCTAGACAATTGGCAACCTCACCGCACAGGCTGCTCAAAACACTGGTTGCGATCGCTAAAGATTTGTGCGGGGCAGGAAGCGTCGGAGTCTGCTTGCTAGAAGAAAATGCAACTTCCGAACAAATATTTCGCTGGGAAGCCTTGGCGGGAGCGTGGGAATCAGCAGAACATAGAAACACACCCCGCAAATTGCGTTTGTCGGGAGCAGGTCTCGATCGCCAAACTCCCCAGCTTTACTTCGCTCCAGAACAATACTTTACCGACTTACAGCAGCTAGAATTGCCGATCGCCGAAGCGTTAGTTTTGCCACTGCAAACAGAAAATCAACCGCTGGGGGCAATATGGATTGTATCTCACGATTCCGATCGCCAATTCGATGCCGAAGACTTGCAGATCGCGATCGCCCTAGCAGACTTTGCCGTTGCCGCCGTACAAATCGATCGCGCCAATCAAACCAAAGAAGCTTTGCGAGAAAGCGAAGAACGCTGGCAGCTAGCCTTGCAGGGCAACAACGACGGGATTTGGGATCACAACCTGCAAACAAATTGCCAGATCCTGAGCGATCGCTGTTTAGAGATTTTGGAACGCGGGCCCGAAGAAGTCAAAAACTTCAGCCAATTTTTGAGCTACATTCATCCCAATGATTTGGAGATAATGCAAAGCAATTGGCAGCAGCACTTGCATCGAGAAACATCACATTACTGCTGCGAGTACCGCGTTCGCTGTTCCGACGGGCGCTACAAATGGGTTTTAGCCAGAGGGCGAGCAATTTGGGACGAGTCAGGCAATCCCCTGCGGGCCGTAGGTTCCCTGACAGATATCAGCGATCGCAAACAAACTGAAATTGCCTTGAAACAAAGCGAAGAACGTTTGAGCGTCGCCATCGAAGGCTCAGGCATGGCAACCTGGGATTTTGACGTGCGAACACATCGAGTAATTTGGTCGGCGACTCATTTCAGCATTTTGGGCTGCAAACCGGTACCGGGCAGCGAAGCAAGCGCGGATGTGTGGCAAAAGTGTGTCCATCCAGATGACTTAAAGCAAGTCATGCAAGCAGCCAAAACAGCTCGGCAAACGAGATCTCTCTACTCCCCCGAATACCGCATCATCCGGGCAGACAACGGAGAAATCCGCTGGTTGAGCGCGTTCGGGCGCTATCTCTACGACGCTGCAGGCGAAGCAGTGCGGTTTATCGGAGTATTATTTGATGCTACCGATCGCAAAAAAGCCGAACTCGCCCTGCAACAGAGCGAGCAAACCGTGCGCCGTCAACTTCTAGAGATAGAGTCGCTCTACCAAACAACTCCCGTGGGTTTGGCCGTTTTAGACACAGATTTGCGGTTCGTGCGGATCAACCAGCGGTTTGCCCAAATGAACGGCCTGACCGTAGAAATGCACATCGGCCGCACCCTGCGCGAAATTGTCCCCGATTGGGCAGACACAGCCGAACCTTTGTTGCGCCACCTTCTAGACACCGGAGAACCGATCCGAAATTTTGAACTCACGGGTGAAACAAGGGCTCAACCCACTGTTGTTCGCACTTGGCTGCAAAATTGGTGGCCGCTCAGAGACAGGGGCGGACAGATTGTCGGGATTCATATCGTGGTACAGGAAATTACCGCTCGCAAAATGGCCGAACTCGCCTTGCAAGAAAGCTACAACCGCTTTCAATTAGCAACAAGGGCGATCGACGGCTTGGTGTTTGAGTGGGATTTGGCAGCAAACTCAGTTTACCGTTCCGAGGGGCTGTACTCGATCGTCGGTGTCTGCCCAGAGGATGCACAGACAACACCAGAGTGGTGGAGAGAACGCATTCATCCCGTCGATTTGGCGCGCATCCAAGCCGAGACGGCAGAACTCTTGAGTGTTGAGCGCTACGAAAGCGAGTACCGAGTCCGGCACGAAGACGGGCGCTGGATCGATGTTTGGGAACGCGCCTGTTCGATCCGCAATCAGCAAGGTGAAGTGACCAAAGTTGTCGGCTTCACAACCGACATTACCAAACGCAAACAAGCAGAAGCAGCACTGCGCGATCGTGAAACCCACCTGCAGTTGATTCTCGACAGCGCCAAAGACTACGCGATCTTCACCATCGACACCGACGGACACGTTACCAGTTGGAACGCAGGCGCGGAGAGATTACTGGGCTATACCGAAGCTGAAATCGTCGGGCAAAACGGACGAATCATCTTCACCCCAGAAGACTCTGCTGCTAGAAAGCCGGAAGCAGAAAGGCACATCGCCCTGACTCAGGGAAAGGCAGAAAACGAGCGCTGGCACCTCCGCAAAGACGGCAGCCGCTTTTGGGGCAGCGGACTGGTGATGCCCCTGCGCGACGCAGGCGGCGAGGTGCAAGGTTTCCTGAAAATCATGCAGGACAAAACCGAGCGCCAGCAAATAGAAGAAGCACTGCGGCAAAGCGAAAATCGCTACCGCACCCTCGCCGATGGCGTCCCAGAATTAATGTGGATCAACACCGCCGACGGCAGGTTAGAGTTTTGCAACCAACACTGGCAAAGCTACACGGGCATGAGGCCAGAATTGCCGCTGGCTGCACCGGTGCTGCAATTATTTCATCCTGAGGATCTGCCAGCAGTTGTCGGCACGCGCACCAAGGCGATTAAAGCAGGGGAACCCTACGAATTCGAGTGTCGGGTACGCAGGTTTGATGGTACTTACCGCTGGCATCTAGCGCGGCTTGTGCCCGTCCAAGACAGGGGGGGACAGGTGGTGCAATGGGCCGGGATCGCCATCGATATTGACGATCGCAAACGAGCAGAAGAAAGCTTAGCAGAAAGCGACCGCCGCTTCCGTTTTCTGGCTGAGTCGCTGCCCCACCTGATTTGGAACGTAAGCTCCGCCGGGGAAATTCGCTTTACCAATCAACAAAAATGGTCGGAATATCTGGGGATGTCTTACGAGGAAGCCACTCAAAACAATTGGGAATCCTTAGTCCCACCCTCGGATTTGGCAGAATCTTGGGCCCGCTGGGAAGAATGTCTAATCACCGGAGAAGTTTATCAAGTTGAGCTGCGCCTGCAGCGGGCAGCAGACCAAATGGAACGCTGGCATTTGTCCCGCGCCATCCCAATTCGCGGCGCAGGGGGCGAAATTGTCGAGTGGATCGGCACAAACACCGATATTCACGATCGCAAACAAGCCCAACTCAACGAGCAGTTTCTCTCTGAACTCGAAGTCCGCTTGCGGCAGTGCTTCAACCCTGCAGAAATGTTGTGGGAAGCGATGAACAGTCTGGGAGAATATTTACAGGCTCATCGCTGCATATGGCACGAAATCGATGTAGAAGCCGATCGGGCAATTGTCCGGCAAGACTGGCACCAGTCCGACCTTCCCAGCGCCGCTGGCACCTATCAAATCTCAGACTTTAAGACCCCAGAACTGAAAGCTCTCTCTATGGCAGGTCAAACACTTGTCATCTCAGATATCGCTAATGACCAGCATACAGCGCATTTATTCGATAACTACGGTGCCGTGTCCATTCGCGCTTTGGTCGATGTTCCCTGCCTTCAGGAAGGGCGCTGGGTTGCTCTTTTGGTGGTGACCTCAAAGGTGGTTCGGCACTGGCGGGCCGATGAAGTTTGGCTGATGCAAGAAGTGGTGGCTCGCCTCTGGGCGGTCATCCTGCACGCGCGAGTCGTGCACGATCTGCACGAAAGCGAGGCTCGGTTCCGCGCTCTCGCGGACAACATCGCTCAGTTGGCCTGGATCACAGATCCCACTGGCGGGAGTTTATGGTATAACCAGCGCTGGTTTGAGTACACGGGCACAACGCTAGAAGAAATGCTAGGCTGGGGCTGGCAACTGGTACACCACCCGGAACACCTCGATCGCGTTGTCGAAAAATTTAGGCGCTGCATTGAAACAGGCGAACTCTGGGAAGATACTTTCCCCTTGCGCGGCAAAGACGGCTCGTACCGCTGGTTTCTCTCTTGCGCCGTGGCGATCCGCGACGAGCAAGGCAAGGTGCTGCGCTGGTGTGGCACTAACACTGACATTACCGATCGCAAAGTTGCAGAAGCGGAACGGGAACGCCTTCTAGCACGGGAAAAGGCAGCGCGCGAAGAAGCAGAACAGGCTAACCGCGTCAAAGACGAATTTTTGGCTGTTTTGTCCCACGAATTGCGGACTCCCTTAAACCCGATTATGGGCTGGACGAAGCTGCTGCGATCGAACGTTCTGACACCGGAAAAGCAGCGTTATGCCTTAGAGACGATCGAGCGCAACGCCAAACTGCAAACCCAGCTTATCGAAGATTTGCTCGACGTGTCGGGGATTCTCCAAGGCAAGGTCAGCTTGAATATTGCACCTGTGGATTTAGTTGGGGTGATCGGCGCTGGTATTGAAACGGTGCGTCTGGCTGCCGAAGTCAAGTCGATTCAAATCAGGACTCAATTTGCACCGAATCTCGGCCCGGTGTTGGGCGATGCGGGCAAACTTCAGCAGGTAGTCTGGAATTTGCTGTCAAATGCGGTCAAGTTCACCCCGCCGGGAGGCAAAATCCAAGTTGTTCTCGAGCGGGTGGACACGAACGCCCAAATTACTGTAACTGATACTGGAAAAGGTATCGAACCTGATTTTCTGCCCTATGTATTCGACTACTTCCGGCAAGCTGACAGCACGATGACGCGCAAGTTTGGCGGATTGGGTTTAGGATTGGCGATCGTCCGCCATCTCGTCGAACTCCACGGCGGCACGGTGAAATCCGACAGTCCCGGCGAAGGAAAAGGTGCAACCTTGACCGTCAGGATACCTCTGATGCCGATGCCATCTCAGACAAGTCCTGCGGGAACTGCGGCGCCGGATCAATCCTTCAATTTGAGCGGTATCAGCGTGTTAGCGGTGGATGATGAGGCCGATGCGCTAGATTTAGTGGTTTTTCTGCTTGAGGATTGTGGGGCAAGTGTTACAGCAGTTGCTAGCGCCGCCGATGCCTTGGCGGTTTTAACTGAGTCTGTGCCGGATTTGCTGTTGAGCGATATTGGAATGCCCTACACCGACGGTTATATGTTAATGCGACAGGTTCGGGCTCTGGCGCCGGACAAAGGGGGACGGATTCCGGCGATCGCCCTCACAGCTTATGCTGGAGAGATTGACTATCAGCAGGCCCTGGCTGCGGGGTTCCAGCGCCACATTTCTAAGCCTTTAGACCCCGACAAGTTGGTGCAGGCGATTGGGGAGGTACTTGATCGATCGGGCAAAAACATTATTTAAAGTATTTTTTTGTCGGAAAAGTCTTTATTTAACTAACCGCGAAGGCGCAAAGAACGCGTTCGGCGAAGCCGTTCCCGAAGGGTAGGAAGAAGGGAAGAAGTTAATAATCTCAATTCCGGTTACATCTGAGATATTGCACCCTTTTCAATCAGCGTTTTATTGACGGGGTAGGAGCAATGGCGCACAATAAAATTCGTCTGTTTTGGAGCAGGCCGGAAAGCCTATTCAGGAAAATGGTACAAGATATTAGATGTAACCAATTTTATTGTCGTTCGATCGCGCATCATTTCAAACAAAAAAACCTCACAGTAGGGAGGTTTTTTGATGATTATTGGTGCTGACCGGACAGGTTAAAACATCCTGTCCCTGCATGATGGCCACAGCCCTAAGACTCTATTCTTAGCGGTAGTCACTTCGCACGGCGGGCTCGCGATCAGTCGTTGTAGTTGTATAGCGGACATTTTCTTCGCGTTTGCGGGGAATCAAACCCAACAAACCAGACAAGCCTAGCAATCCCAACCATCCCCAATCAAAATCGCGATCTGTTTCAGCATTGTAGACATCGGAGCGAGGAGTGGTGGTGGTTGTAGTGTTGTTAGTACCGCCAGTTGTATCTGTCTGAGCTGAAGCAGGCAGATGAGCTGGTGCTATGGCTAACCCAGCAGCTATAATACCTGCACCGATTGCTTTGGATAAATCAGAACGTTTCATAATTCAAATGCTCTCTGTTGGCTAAAATCTTTAACTATCAAAACTATATCGATTGGCTTTTAAAGTTAAATCCACCTCTAGCAGTAAAGATGGTTATGTTCCACCTATAACTAGAGATTGATATCAAATTTTTAGCAGGCGCACAAAATTAAAGATTGCTCGCAGAGGCACTCCAGCACTAGAAATCGCGGGTCTGACACCTGACTCGGTTGTGAGGCACTCCGGCACTCTCGACAATAGACAAGGTGTTGTTGACAAAAAAAGGTAAACTCAGATATTGCACAGATAAGTGTTGAAACTCGATCGACGGAGATAAAAACTTTTGGGTATAGAGCTACGCAGCTACGTATTTCTAGACAACTTGCAGCCACAGCACGCAGCATACATCGGCACCATCGCCGCCGGATTCTTGCCGCTGCCAGGGGATGCGTCGCTGTGGATAGAAATCTCCCCCGGTATCGAAATTAACCGAATTACCGATGTCGCCCTCAAATCTGCCTCCGTGCGCCCGGGAGTGCAAATAGTCGAACGCTTGTACGGCCTTCTGGAAGTACACTCGGGTCAGCAGGGGGAAACCCGGGCAGCAGGCAAAGCAATTCTAGAATTTATGGGAGTCCGCAGAGAAGAAGGTATCAAACCGCGAGTGATTTCCAGTCAAATTATTCGCAACATTGACCCTCACCAAACACAATTAATCAACCGCACCCGCCGCGGACAGTTGCTGCTGGCGGGACAAACGCTTTACGTCTTAGAAGTAGAACCCGCTGCTTATGCAGCGCTGGCGGCCAATGAAGCAGAAAAAGGCGCATCTATTAACATCTTAGAGGTTCAGGCTGTAGGCAGTTTCGGACGGCTTTACCTCGGCGGCGCAGAACGAGATATTATAGCAGGTTCCCAGGCAGCAATTGCGGCGGTGGAAAACGTGACGGGTCGAGAAAATCCAACAATTTTTGGTCGCAAGGAATAGCCGTTAAAGGAGATGCAATTATGGCAAATACACAGCATTTAGCGCTGTTAAAAAAAGGTGCAGTTACTTGGATTGAATGGAGAAGTCTCAACCCAAATATAGAACCGGATCTCAGCGAAGCTAACCTCGCGGAAGCAAATCTCAGAGGCGCGCATCTTTGGCGCTCAAACCTTTTTAAAACAGACTTGTTTAAGGCTAAATTAATTTCGGCAAACCTCGCCGAATCTAATTTTAGTTTAGCAAATCTTGCCGGAGCGCAACTGCTCGAAACTAATTTAATTAAAGCTAATTTAACTGGAACTAACCTCCGAGCGGCCGACCTCAAGGGAGCTGATTTGAGCGGTGCTAATTTAATTGGATCTGACCTCACCGCTGCTAATCTCCAACAAACCGATTTCGGTGATGCGAATTTAATCGGTGCGGTGATGTCTGGAGCTAATGCGATGGGCGCGAACCTCAATTTTGCTAATCTCAGTCAAGCCAATCTCACTCAAGCCGAATTGATTGAAGCACATTGCTATGCAGCCAATTTCTCTAAAGCTAACCTCGGGGAAGCTCACTTCACTGCAGCATATCTTTTTAGGGCAAATCTCAGTTTTGCAGAGTTGAGCGCGGCAGATTTCCGGTGGGCAAACCTTGGCAAAGCTGATTTGAGAGGGGCGAATTTGACCGGGGCAAATCTCAGGGGAGCGAACTTGGCGGGAGCTAATCTGGGCGAAGCTATTTTGAAAAGAACAATCATGCCTGATGGCAGCATTGTTTGATAAATATTGGATAATATTTATTCCTGTAAAATAACCGCAATATTTACAAAAAAGTCAGTTGCGCGTTTACCGCAAGGATTGCCAAAATATGAGCTTTTGGGGCGGGTTGAGGCTTTCTCTCTAATACAAATCAGAGATTGAGTAAACCCGCCTCGGCTCAAAACTCGCAACTGTCGATCGATTAATTTTGGCCAGGGGGCGATACTTGATAAAGTCCTCTAACGGGCCCTGCATCAGTCGGTGAACCTTCCTGCTGTGTTGGAAGTGTAAACTGATCTTGGAGTCCGGCGGGAGTAGGGAAACAGCCGCTTGGTTGAGGTCCTAGCTGGCAAGCAGCAGGGAGTGCCATGACTGAGGCATCGAAGGGATTGACGGCATCTGGGACGCGGAGAATCGGATCGCTGGAAACTTGCCGCTGCATTACTCTGCGGTAGAATCCGTTGACGCGACTAGCATCCCGCTCAATTTCTTTTTCGGGAAAGGCAACGACGCCGCTGGGGGAACCGATGCCTAAATAGTCGCCCAAGTAACCTTGCAAGCTGACGTTGTGGTAAAAGTCTCCTGAAGCTTCAAAGTATTGTCGGTTGAAGTCGTCAGCAATCGGGTGAAATCGCTCTGTTTGTGCTTGAGCTGGTTTGACGGATGCCATTGCGGCAGAGGCGACAGCGAGAATCAACGCGCCGCTCAGGCTTTTTAACTTTTGACTCATATATTTGGGCCTCCTTAATTAATTCCGATTCCAATATAAACTGATTATCGACGGATTATTTGTGTTTTTTACACGGTGTGAGTTATGAATGCTGCTGATTTAAAGGTGTTGCGCGATCGACTTCTAGATTTGTTGTGCGAGTTTGCCTATCGCGAAGGCGATTTTGTGCTGTCTTCGGGGCAGAAAAGTTCTTATTACATTAACTGCAAACCGGTGACGCTGCACGCTGAAGGTGCTTTGGCAACGGGGCGTTTGCTGTTGTCGATGCTGTCGTCGGATGTGGAAGCTGTGGGCGGTTTGACTTTGGGTGCTGACCCGATTGTAACTGCGGTGAGTGTGGTTTCGGCTCTCGAAGGTCGATCGATTCCGGCGCTAATTGTCAGGAAGGAGACGAAGGGACACGGGACAATGGCGTATATTGAGGGGCCGCTGTTGCCAGAGGGGACGAATGTGGCGGTTTTGGAGGATGTGGTAACGACGGGGAAGTCGGCGATGCAGGCGGTGGAACGGTTGCGAGGTGCGGGTTATAAAGTCGATCGCGTGTTGTCGCTGATTGACAGAGAGCAAGGTGGTGCGGAGTTTTATCGCTCTGTTGGATTGGACTTTGAAACAGTTTTTACGATTAATGATCTTCAAAAGTGGATGGCTAGCAAAAAATAGGCAAAAGTGCGATCGAACTGACCGAAGATTACCATTTTCCTGAACCGGCTTTCGGGCTTCTTCCACAAGAGTTTTCAAGATGTTTTTTTCTCCTTACCAGGCTCTGCCTGGTAATGAATATCTAGAGGATCTGCCTCCATTTGAAGTGAGGAAATCGGTGTTTTATTCGGTGGGATTAGAAACGATGCCCGCTCTAATTTTATCAATATCAGCTCAGGTAATTGGAGGACAATGGCAAATAAAGTTTTCGGTGCTAAGCAAGCGCAAGCTTCAGCTTTAGAGTCTCTACCAATAGGCAGATTTTAGCAGAGCTAATTTATAACCTGAGTGAGGTATTAACTAGAGAAGACTGTTTTAATATGATTATATGACCTGGCGCAAGGAGAAGCAGTAAATGATTTTACCTGCATCTATTAAACAGAAATGGAAACTACTGGCAACAGCCTTTATTTGTCCTCTGACACTAATTGGTGTTGGGATTCAGCAACAACCGCTTCAAGCACAACAAAATCCATCTAAGACTAATGTTGCGGCTTTGCCAGATGGTATTTACCTGTACGGAGATTCGCCACAGCCCAACCAAGTTCTTCAAAACTATATCGTGTTTCAACGCCAGAACGATCGGGTGGTTGGTGCAATTTACGCGCCGCGATCGGACTTTGCGTGCTTCACGGGTAAAATTCAGGGAAATACACTGTCCGGGAAGGCAATCTCAGCCGGAAAAATTCAAACAGTTGAAATCAATACTCAGCTAACAAACCTGCATTCTATTCGCACAATTAGCTCAAACGATCGGCGCATTCTTTCAAAGTGCCAACAGACAGCGCAAGCTAACATATCCAGGTAAATTTTTTACTTAGCTCAAATGCAGTCTTTTAATTAGCTCAAATGCTGCTGCATTAGGCGGGCGGTGCGTTACACTGCGTTAACGCACCGTACGAATTTAAAATTTCTGCTTACCAGGCTCTGCCTGGTAATGAATATCTAGAGGCTATGCCTCGACTGACAAATAGTACCAAATATAAGCTTTTACCGCCGACTTAATGACCCTAAAAAAAATCCGTTTTATGGACTTATTCTCAGGAATAGGCGGCATGAGATTAGCGTTTGAATCCGCCGCTCGTTCCTTGAAGATGGAAACGGAATGCCTCTTAAGCAGCGAAATGAATCTCGACGCTCAGTTAGTTTACCAGTACAGGGTAGGCTGCTAATTGACTATCGAGGTGCCAATTTTCTTCATTCTTGGGAACTGGGTTTGCGAGGCGAGTGCAGTTTAGACGAAATTGAGTTGATGAAGAGTTTTATATTGACAAGGCGAAATAAAGAATTTGGGCATGACCCAGATGGTATGCTATTAACTGAAGAGCAAATAGCTACTTTTTTTGCTCATCCCAATCTCGATAAAATTCTGGATTCCTTGGTAACAAAAAAAGTACCTGCAAAGGAACATGGCAAGTCTCCTTGTCGGAAACTCCTTTTAATATAACCTTAAGTAATGTGCGCCATCAGCACCATAGTTTTGGGCGAGCAGGATGCCCGCCCCACAAAAAACGCACAGGTTGACAATTAAGTAAGGTGCGCCATCAGCACGCTACGAATTAATCCAATTAGCTTTGGGCTACAGGTTCCTTAGCCAAAAACTTCTCTAATTCCGTCAAAGCATCGGCATCAACCTTAGTCTGCATCGGACAGAACTTAGGGCCGCACATCGAACAGAATTCAGCAGTTTTGTAGATATCCGCCGGCAAAGTTTCGTCGTGATATTCCTTTGCCCGTTCTGGATCTAATGACAGCTCAAATTGACGGTTCCAATCGAAATTGTAACGCGCTTTCGAGAGTTCATCATCGCGATCGCGCGCACCCGGACGGCCCCGCGCAATATCCGCAGCGTGAGCAGCGATTTTGTAAGCAATCAGCCCGTTTCGGACATCCTCAGCATTCGGCAATCCTAAGTGTTCCTTCGGCGTCACGTAACACAGCATTGCAGTACCGTACCAGCCAGCCATCGCCGCCCCAATTGCTGAGGTAATGTGGTCGTATCCAGGCGCAATATCTGTCACCAACGGCCCCAAAACATAGAAGGGTGCTTCCGAACATTCCTCCATTTGTTTCTTGACATTAAACTCAATTTGATCCATCGGCACGTGACCGGGGCCTTCCACCATTACCTGCACGTCATGTTCCCAAGCTTTGCGAGTTAATTGTCCCAAAGTTTTGAGTTCAGCTAATTGAGCTTCATCCGACGCATCGTGAGTGCAACCGGGACGCAGAGAATCTCCCAAACTAAACGAAACATCGTATTTTTTGAAGATTTCAATGATGTCGTTAAAGTGAGTGTAGAGGGGATTTTGTTTGTGGTGATGCAGCATCCACCGCGCCAAGATGCCGCCGCCGCGAGAGACAATCCCCGTAATCCGATTTCTCACCAACGGCAAATGCTCGATCAAAATTCCGGCGTGAATTGTTTGGTAATCAACACCTTGTTGAGCGTGTTTGTCAATGATGTGAAGAAAGTCATTCGCCGTCAGACTTTCCATATTACCGTGAACGCTTTCTAAAGCTTGGTAAATTGGTACAGTACCGATCGGCACCGGTGAAGCTTTGATAATCGTAGTGCGAATTTCATCCAAATTGCCGCCGCCGGTGGACAAGTCCATCACGGTATCAGCGCCGTATTTCACTGCTAGTTTAAGCTTGTCAACTTCTTCTTCCATATTGGAAGAGTTGGGAGATGCACCGATATTAGCATTGACTTTGCATTTAGAGGCAATGCCGATCGCCATCGGTTCCAAATTCGGGTGATTGATATTAGCGGGAATAATCATCCGTCCCCGCGCTACTTCGGCGCGGATAAGTTCTGGCGGGAGATTTTCTCGCTTAGCAACAAAGTGCATTTCCTCAGTAATTACACCTTGGCGGGCGTAGTGCATTTGAGATACATTGCTCTGGCCCTGACGCTTAGCGATCCATTCGGTACGCATATTTAATTTCCTTGATAAACAGCTTCCCTCCGCTGGTATTACCCAGACTCAGGTTCTAAGGGTGTTTTCTCAGCCCGGATATTCGGGCACCCCTAGCTAAGCTGTTGATTGTATCACCGATTTCTGTGCGCCACCGCAGCAACTAAGGAAATCTTAATATTGAGAGATAGATGAGGGGAGCGATCGGTCTTTTGGGGCTTCTGATATTTCTGCTGTTTAAAAAGTGCGATTGTACCCCATTTAACAATCTAAAAACAATCACACCTCATCAGGATTAATCCCCATTTCGCGCAATTTGGCTGCTAGGCGATCGGTGCGTTGTTTTTCTTTTGAAGCTTTTTTAAGACGATAAAGTTAAAGATATGTCAGGAGATAAAGAACCTGTTGTAAATTTATCTGAGGTTTTGGGTGAAGTTTATCAGGAGGCAGCTTGAGATTGGGCGATAGATTATTCAGTGCAGTCTATACCAGCGCTGAGTGAGGGTGATTTTCTGTGGGGGCGATCGTTGATGGAATCGTAGGATGGCGATAAGTGCGATCGCTATCTGTACAAGTATCGCTCTCCTGATTGAGTTTTTGCGATTTAAGGTGATGTTTTTCTAGCTCGTCCACTTTTATCTTTGGGATCAAAATGAAGCATGACTGGGATATGTCTGACATGAAAAGCTTGACCTGATCTTTCATGTTTATGAGTTGATATAAAAGCTAGGCTTCTCATTGTGCAAGGTCTGAAACTAAAATCTGGCAAGCTTTGTTGAAGCAAGTAATTTTGCCATTTTTGCATAATTGAGCTTGCGTCTTCATGACGAAGAATATAAATTAATAAACCACCATTTTCTTGATTAGAATCACCGGTTGAGTATCTTGTAACGAGTTGTTCAAACCCTTGCCATAAATTATTATTGCCACTATAGATTTTGGCTTCTCCAAGCCATAATAAATCATTTTTTCTAACAACAATGTCAACATGACCACCAATTTTTGTTTCATGTGATACATCATACCCTAAAATACGCAATTGATTCACGATGTCTATAGTCAGTCGATCTTCCTTGTCGTTCTGGCGCAGTTCCGGATTTTCTTGAATTTGAGAGATTACTTTATCTATGTCTTTGTATAAATTCCTGATTAAATCATCTTCCAATCCTAAATTATCTGCTTCCTGGGCTTGCTGATAAATTTCGTAGTTGTAGAAGCTGCCGCGTGATTGAATGGCAGCGATCGCCTCCAAAGGTCTTTCAACAACTGTAATTATTTCTGCAAGTTGTCTCAAACGAGATAGGATTTCAGCATTACCTATTGTCTTGGCAGCATCCATCGCGTTTCTACAAATATCTTCATTTAGGTTATTAAGAGCCTTCTTGAGTTCATTGACTATTTCTTGACTCTCTTTAAAAGCTTCTAGAAAGTCAACTGCCTCCTTTCGGATAGAGTATTCATCATCTGTGAATGCTGTTGAAACAATACTGGACAAACCAACTTTTCCATGAAAGTTTTTCAGTCCACCAAGCGCTAGTTTACGAGTATCTTTGTTTCCATTTTTTAGGGCCTCTTCTAAAATAGGTATCCCTTTGCGATTGTTTAATTCACTTAATGAGTAAGCCGCATAAAGACGGATAGAGAATTCTTTGTCCTTCAAAGCTTTCTGCAAATTGGGTAAGTCTTTAGAGTTACGTAGAAAGCCCAGACTGAATATTACTTCCCCCCGAACCTTAATTGCTTTCCTTTGCAACAATTTTCTTAGAGCAGGCAATGATTCTACTGCATCAAGGATGCGTAATGATCTAATAGCTGCTTCACAAACATAATCCTCATCTTGTAGAGATCGGATAAGTTCGCTAATAGCTGAACGATCCTGAAGCCGGCCCAAAGCATAAGCAGCAGAAGAACGTACAACCAGATTATCCTTAGATAAAGCCTCGATGAGAACTGGTACTGCTCGTATGTGACCCATCCCTCCTAAAGAAATTGCAGCACTAGAACGAACCGAGTTTTCTGGATCACTTTGCAGCATATGGATAAGAGCCGTTACACCATCCTCTAACACATCGGAATCTAGCCATATTCCTAGTAAACGTATTTGGGAAACTGCTTCTGAGCGAACGATCCAATCACTCTCTGATAAAGCACGGATCAAGATAGGAATAGCTGCGGCATTCTTTGTTGCACCTATAAGCTTTAGAGTATCTGTTTTGGTATCAGCATTGCCATTATCAAACTCTTCATTCAGTAATACCAATTTTATGTGAAGTTGCATATAATAGAGAGATAGCTTGTATGGTGCGTTTATGAGTCGTAGTTTAAAAA
>NZ_JAUBQX010000066.1:0-33624 GCF_036701505.1 Microcoleus sp. Pol11C2 | reverse complement strand
TTGTGCTTCTGTAGCGCCTAATTCTTGTACGGTATGCTGTTTGCCAATGATTAATTCTACTTCAGGAATGACATCTACAATGATTTGACTATTAGCGCCAACGGCAGCTAATATTTTGTGTTTCCAGGTATTGAGTTGATTTTCGCTTTCTGTTAAGAGTTGCTTGACTAATGATTGAAAGGCTTTGACAACGGCCGCGTAAGGGATGTTTCGTTGAAATTGGTCGAATTTTCCGGCAATAAAATAACCTCTGGCTTTAGTAATTGGTTTATAAACTTCTTGTACTAAGGCGGATTTTCCAATGCCAGAGTAACCGGATACTAGCATCATTTCGGTGCTGCCCCTGCTGACTCGCTCAAAGGCTGCTAATAAGGTTTCAACTTCTGTTTCTCTCCCGTAAAGTTTTTCGGGGATGAGGAAATGGTCTGTAATATCCCGCGTCCCTAATGCAAACGTCTCAATGTTACCCGTGTTTTGTAATTGAGCCAGACAAATTTCTAAATCGTGTTTCAGTCCTAATGCACTCTGATAGCGATTTTCCGCATTCTTTGCCATCAGTTTACTAACAATTTGGGATAAAACTATGGGAACTTCTGGCTTGATTTGATGTACCGGAATCGGCTGTTTGGCGAGATGACAATGCACTAACTCCATTGGGTCTTCTGACTCGAAGGGTAACTGTGTTGTCAACAATTCATAGAAGGTAACACCCAGGGAATAAAAGTCACTCCGATAGTCAATGCCTCTATTCATTCTTCCTGTCTGTTCTGGGGAGAGATAAGCTAAGGTTCCTTCGATAATGTTTGGATTCTGGATTTCTTGGGTTTGTTTCGGCAGCAGGGAAGAGATACTAAAGTCAATGAGCTTAATTTGTTTGCTATCGGGGTTGATTAGGATATTGGCCGGTGTGATATCTTTATGAATAACTTTATTTTCGTACAAAGAGTGAAGAATATCTGCTAGTTCCCTGGCTAGGTCGAGAAAGTTTTCTAAAGATCTAGATTGAGCTGGTTGGTTTTTATCAGTTGGGGTCTGGATATAAGTAGACAGAGAGACTCCTCCAAAGTCCTCCATTATCAAAGCATAGGCGCTTTTGTAAGGTACTAAATCGAGGGGTTTAACTATACTGGGGAGGTTGAGATTTTGGGCAATGGTGTACTGGTTGCGGAATTGCACCAGTTCGCTGAAGCTAGGGTATTCGTTTCGCAGCAGTTTGATGACGACTGGAGTACGATCGCTCTCCCGAACACCGCGATAGACTAAAGTGCGAGAGCCTGCATAGAGTTGTTCTGTTATGCGATACCCTGGCAGGTCAGTAATTGTCTCCATTTTCCAGTTCTCAATAAATTGCGGGTTACTATATCTCTAGTTTACTCAGCCAACTTGAAAAATTCTCAATGCCCTCTAATGTTCCTGCAATTGTCAGTGGGCGTTCTCTACGAACGCTCGCAGTTCGTTGGATACTGAAGCCATATTATTAATTGTTTTACAGGTTTTGATTACCAACTGATAATAAGTGGCAATCCCGGTCGGAAATCTACCTGTTGTCCCTGCACCTCTCCATCAAAACCAAGCTCGACAAAATACTCGGTTCCTATCCGTAACTTTAGCTGATTTGTCTCAAGCACTGCTTGAAGTTCAGGTGACGGATTATTGGCAGCAGGACTGACTAATTCTACGCGAGTAATTTCCCGGAAACCAACACCATGATCCAAAGGCTGTGACTTCTGGGCCGAGTATTGATCTGGACGTTTACCAAAGGAAATTTGGAAAAGCATGGGCTCAGTCAACACATCACTATTTGTTCCTACTGCGATACTCATCGTTTCAGATAAGGGGGACGATATGCCCAACTTGAAAATGCAACTGTGTCCTCAGAACCTTTGGCTGGACGCAAACAGATGCCAAATGGACACGCACCATTATTCCGATTTGTCGATCGCTCCCAAAGACGAGTCTGATGAATTGGCTCAGACTTCGCCTCTTCTGGATCGTGAATCCATAACAATTCCAACATGGCGTTATGGAAAAAGAAACAGCGATTGGTTGTACCTTGTCCGTGATGAATGCGAGATCCACCCTCAACTAAACCAAATGAGGATAAACGAGCGGCTTCCGAAGCACCAATATCAGTAAGAATGAAAAGATGGTCAAATTCAAATGTCATAGCCTTGTTCATAGAATTGATTGATCGCTCAAGTAATTTTAATCCCCTGTAATTGCTTTTTTTCCGATCGCAACGCTTCTGCTGCACTGCTGACTGTAGCAAAGCCCCAAACCTCTAGTCAGTAAATCTTTCTCAATCTAAAATCTAAAATCTAAAATCTAAAATCTAAAATCTATCGCCCCAGCCTTCAAGTTACAACTAGATTGAGGAACCATCCGCCCGCATCCAGCAGTCTCAACATCCAGTTAGCGACAATTCTGCTAAAGTCAGGTCATCATCCGGTGCATCTTGTAGAGACGCGATTAGCAGCCTCTGCCCCCAAAGCAGTAAAATCCCATCACATTGTCACCTGCCACCCGATCGGCAGTAAGTTAAAAATTAAGGTAGTTTGAAAATAATCGCCCAAAGTTGAAAGAAGCCTTGACATCTGACCTAAACTCTCTAACTTAGACCCTCTAGCTGCGCTGCCATCCATATTTAAAAGATGCCATGTCAACCTTAGTCATCGTCGAATCTCCTACCAAAGCCCGCACCATCCGCAACTTCCTGCCCTCCACCTACCGTGTAGAGGCATCGATGGGCCATGTCCGCGACCTACCATCCTCCGCCGAAGAAATACCAGAAGCCGTTAAAGGAGAAAAATGGGCGCAACTGGGCGTAAACGTGGAGGCAGACTTTGAACCCCTCTACGTCATCCCGAAAGATAAAAAGAAAATTGTTAAAGAACTCAAAGACGCCCTCAAAGACGCCACAGAACTGATATTAGCTACTGACGAAGACCGGGAAGGCGAAAGCATTTCCTGGCATTTGCTGCAAATCCTCAAACCCAAAGTGCCCATCAAGCGGATGGTGTTTCACGAAATCACCCGCGAAGCAATCCGCGACGCTTTGACTCACTGTCGCGATATCGATAATCGAGTTGTACAGGCCCAAGAAACTCGCCGAATTCTCGACAGACTCGTCGGTTACACACTCTCCCCGCTACTGTGGAAAAAAATCGCTTGGGGTTTGTCCGCCGGTAGAGTGCAGTCAGTCGCAGTCAGACTTTTGGTGCGCCGGGAACGCGAACGCCGCGCTTTCCGCCAAGGTAGCTACTGGGATTTGAAAGCTTTTTTGGAAAAGGGCAAGATTTCCTTTGATGCCAAACTCGTGACAGTCGGCAATGTGAAAGTTGCAAACGGCAGCGATTTTGATGAAAATACCGGGCAAATTATCGCAGGCCGCCGCGTACTTTTGCTGAACGAACAACAGGCGCGGGCTTTACTCTCACGCATTCAAAACAAACCTTGGACTGTCACCAATCTCGAAGAACGGCCAGTCACCCGCAAACCCTCGCCGCCGTTTACGACCTCGACTTTGCAGCAGGAAGCTAACCGTAAACTGCGACTGGGTGCGAGGGAAACTATGCGAATTGCCCAAGGTCTCTACGAACGCGGTTTTATCACCTATATGCGGACGGATTCGGTGCATTTGTCCGAACAGGCGATAGAAGCGGCGCGCAGTTGCGTGCAAGAACTTTACGGCAGCGAATACCTCAGCCCCCAACCGCGCAAATACACCACGAAAAGTAAAGGCGCGCAGGAAGCCCACGAAGCTATCCGTCCCGCCGGCAGCACTTTTCGGACTCCGCAGCAAACGGGATTAGATGGGATTGATTTCCGCCTCTATGATTTGATTTGGAAGCGGACAGTCGCTTCTCAAATGGCCGATTCCCGCCAAACTCACGTCACTGTATTAACTCAGGTAGAAGATGCCGGTTTCCGTTCCAGCGGCAAACGCATTGATTTTCCAGGCTTTTTGCGGGCCTACGTGGAAGGTTCCGACGATCCGAATGCGGCGTTGGAAGACCAAGAGGTGATTTTGCCGGCGCTGAAGGTGGGGGATAAACCTAATTGTAAGGACTTAGAGGCTGTTGGGCACGAAACTCAGCCTCCCGCCCGCTATACGGAAGCTTCTCTGGTCAAAATGCTCGAAAGCGAAGGTGTGGGCCGTCCGAGTACCTATGCGAGTATTATCGGTACAATTGTCGATCGCGGATACGCGAAATTAATAGCTAACGCCCTAATTCCGACATTCACCGCTTTCGCCGTCACGACTTTATTGGAAACACATTTTCCCGATTTAGTAGACACGGGTTTTACTTCCCGAATGGAACAAACCCTCGATGAAATTGCCACGGGCGAGGCGAAATGGCTGCCGTATTTGCAAAAGTTTTATACAGGGGAAACGGGACTCGCAACCCAAGTTAAGGAACAGGAAAGTCACATTGATGCGAAAGTTGCCCGAACTGTGGTATTGGAGAATTTGCCAGCAAAAGTTTGCATCGGCAAA
The DNA here is from genome assembly GCF_036701505.1 of Microcoleus sp. Pol11C2. Taxonomy (NCBI): domain Bacteria; kingdom Bacillati; phylum Cyanobacteriota; class Cyanophyceae; order Oscillatoriales; family Microcoleaceae; genus Microcoleus; species Microcoleus sp. Pol11C2. The sequence goes on along the minus strand of NZ_JAUBQX010000066.1, from coordinate 29,126 downwards.
TTCGGCGCATACCTGGAATCTGAAAGCGAAGAAGGCTTGGTAAAAGCATCGATTCCCCAAGATTTGACGCCGGCAGATTTAGATCCGGAACAAGTGGAGTTTCTGTTAAAGCAAAAAACCGAAGGCCCGGAAAAATTGGGTCTTCACCCGGAAACCGGGGAACCGATTTATGTGCTGATTGGCAGTTATGGGCCATACGTTCAGTTAGGGGAAGTTTCGGAAACGAACAAGAAACCGAAGCGGGCTTCTTTACCGAAGGGGACGGATAAGGATAGCGTGACGCTGGATATGGCGGTGAGTTTGTTGACTTTACCCCGGTTGTTGGGAACTCACCCGGAGACGGGGGCGAAGGTGCAAGCTAATTTGGGGATGTACGGGCCTTATGTGGTGCATGACCAGGGTAAGGTGGGGAAAGATTATCGATCGATCAAACCGCCGGATGATGTTTTGACTATAGGGCTCGATCGGGCTTTAGAGTTATTATCGCAGCCGAAAGCCGCCCGCGGCCGCAGCAAATCAGCCACACCTTTGAAGGAATTGGGCGCGCATCCAGAGTCGGGAGAACCGATCAATGTTTACGACGGCCGCTACGGCCCCTACGTGAAACACGGCGATATCAATGCTTCTTTGTCGAAGGATGAATCTGTGGAGAATTTCACCTTACAAAGAGCACTGGAATTGTTAGCAACCAAGGAAGCAGCGGGTCCAAAAACTAGCAGCAAATCTAAGAAGTCAACTAAGGCAACTGCGGAGAAATCGGAAACTGCAACAAAGAAGACTGCGGCGAAGAAAACCACTGCTAAAAAGACGGAGACTGCGGCGAAGAAAACCACTGCTAAAAAGACGGCGACTGCGACAACAGCCAAGAAAACAACTAAGTAAAATTAGTTGAGTTTTTTCTAATTCCCAAAACTCGGTTTATTCAAAAAACCGGGTTTTTTTATTTATCAAATACTAGACAACAGGACAAAAATAGGTTTGTAGTAAGGAGTTTAGTCCTGACAATTTTCTTCTCTTAGATATTTGTCATCAACCTCTGCGGGGTTCGCCCGCCCCTATTTTTTTGAGACATCTCAACTCAAACTCTTGTCAAGCCTAGCTTTTGGGCTTACTTGTCACCCGTCGGTCAAATCATCCTATTTACTTATTGACAATTGCTCTTCTCTGTTGAATTGTCAGGGAACGTATATATAAGGTTACAAATTGTATCACAAGCAACAGAAAGTACCCAATGTTTTATGTAGCGCTCTACAATGGACAAAAGAAACAAGATTAAGAGGCGCGATCGCTATGGATATGAATATGGATATGAATGGAAACCTAGACTGGGAAGAAGCATTTGAGTACAGAGCGGGCTTAACAGTGGAGTTGAAGTCCCAGCCAGGGGTTTTGCATACGATCGCTTATTATGAAGTGATGATGGTACCGCCCATCTGGTTAGAAAATGACCCCCGTCCCCGCTATCCTCACGAAGTGCGAGTCGTTGCCCACCAGCCAACTGTGTCCAATGTTTGCCGGATTTCAGAGAGTCCTGTTTTAGTCGCCTCGTAGGTTTTTTCAGCGGGAAATATGGGCGATGGCATCTAGCCAGCAATCAAACCGATGCAGTGATTTTCGGATTGAGATTGCTTGAGTTTACTTTGTGGCGATCGCTTAAGATATAGATTGCGCCGAGAGTGCGATGGAGCCAAATCACTTGACCTGTTAATGTTTCAAGTGAGGAAATAGCTTGATTAATGTTACCAGCCCTTCTTGTTACATCATCCTCTCCCCTACAGACAATAATTCCAGCAGGGCCAGACTCTAAGCTGTGCAGTCTGATAAAATAACGGCAATTTTGAGTTAAAACAGCTCGATTTTCACTGACTGTAAAAGCTAACACTTCTGCGTCCGGATTTTTTGGGTTATCCTTTCCGGCTGCTTGCACTGTCAGAATATTTTCCCCCATCTGGCGCAGCAATTCTACAATTTCTCTGGGAAATTGTTCGTCACCATAAAGACGCGCCATCATTTCAATCCTCGTCATTCTTGCGGATAGCTATGTCACTTTCATCTGGAAAAGCTGCCGCATAAGCCGACGCATTTGCTAAATCAGTAGCAGTTAGTGTGGGATAGTTATCTAAGAGTCGAGACTCGTTCATACCCAAACGATGAAAGCTCACCAGTTCCCAAATAGGAATGCAAGTATTTCTCATACAAGCATCACCCTCACAGACACCGAGAGTTGGGCTAATTCCTTGCCAGGTGTTAGCTAAATTTTGCGTTAATTATTAGATAATATGTATTTGCGATTATACGCAATTCCTTTCTCTCTGCTCTCTTCCTCTGCGCCCTCTGCGCCTCTGCGGTTCATAAAAAAAAGCTTTTTCACAAATGAAATAGCATTGCTATATCTGTTTAACTTCAGGCTAAATCTCTCTCATTATAAAAAGTAATCGCTCTTTTACCCTGAGCTTAAACGAACCTAAAAAAAATTAACCCAAAACGAGTCATACCATTTTAAATTTTAGATTAAAGAATGGGGAATGACTGAGGACATAAAGCTTTGGATATTGCCTACAGTTGAATTTTTTATGATAACTGCTATCAGCCATCAGCAGGCACAAAGTGAAATTAGATTCACCTATAAATCCTTATGACTTCTACCTTTAGAAGTATCTTTTTGGGGACTTGAACAACACATCCTACCACTCGCCACATATTCTACGGCTCAGTGGGGAGTGCACAGCTTACAAAAACTCTTGTGTAAATCCTATTATGTATGGCTTAATCCCTTGATCCCCGCAAGTAGCGGCTTTTTTTTTTCTCAGAATCGTGCGATGTTTAGCCAGAAATTAACATTGATTTAAACTTTAATGGAGACATAAACAAGCTAGAATTCAATAGTTTGCGTGGAAGACATGGAGTTTAAATACAAAATGTCACAAATAACAAATTAATACCGATCGCACTTCTCGATCGCACTTTACAAAACAAGCACAACTTAGGAGTCAATCGCTGATGATGCTAGGAACAACCGAGATCCCGCAATTAAAGCCGCTTTCCGACTCAGAACTACAAAAAATGAACGCCTACTGGCGGGCGGCAAACTACCTATCCGTCGGACAAATCTATCTCCTCGACAACCCCCTACTCAAAGAACCCCTCAAAATCGAACACGTCAAACCGAGACTCCTCGGACATTGGGGCACCACTCCAGGCCTAAACTTCATCTACGTTCACCTCAACCGCATCATCAAAGCCCAAGACTTAAACGCCATCTACATCGCAGGCCCCGGACACGGCGGGCCGGGCTTGGTCGCCAACACCTATCTCGAAGGAACTTACAGCGAATATTACTCGAACATTTCCCAAGATGAAGAGGGTATCCAGCGGCTGTTCAAACAGTTCTCCTTTCCCGGCGGTATCCCCAGCCACGTCGCCCCGGAAACCCCCGGTTCGATTCACGAAGGCGGCGAACTCGGCTACGCCCTCGTCCACGCTTACGGGGCAGTCTTCGACAATCCCGATTTGATTGTGGCGGCCGTTGTCGGTGACGGGGAAGCGGAAACCGGCCCGCTGGCTGCTAGCTGGCATTCTAACAAGTTTCTCAACCCGGTTCGCGACGGGGCCGTGTTGCCGATTTTGCACTTGAACGGCTACAAAATTGCCAATCCAACGCTGTTGGCCCGCATTCCGCGCCAGGAATTGGAAAGTTTGATGGTCGGTTACGGCTACAAACCTTATTGGGTGGAAGGTTCAGACCCGGAAACCATGCACCAGTTGATGGCTGCAACTCTCGATACCGCGATCGGCGAAATTAAGGCGATTCAGGAAAAAGCCCGGACGGAGGGCTATTCCGGCCGTCCCCAGTGGCCGATGATTGTGATGAAAACTCCCAAAGGCTGGACGGGGCCGAAGGAAGTTGACGGTAAGAAAACTGAGGATTATTGGCGATCGCACCAAGTCCCACTTTCGGAAATGGCTTCTAAGCCGGGACACGTCCAACTCCTGGAAGATTGGATGAAAAGCTATAAGCCGGAAGAACTCTTCGACGAAAAGGGCAAGTTAATTCCCGAATTGGCAGAATTAGCGCCCAAGGGATCTCGGCGGATGGGGGCAAATCCCCACGCTAACGGCGGTCTGCTGCTGCGAGAGTTGAAAATGCCGGAATTTGAAGAGTACGCCGTTGACGTGCAAAAACCGGGCACTGTAATGGCAGAAGCAACCCGCGTTGCCGGCCGCTTCCTGCGAGAGGTGATGACACTGAATCAGGAAAACGCCAATTTCCGCATTGTCGGGCCTGACGAGACGGCCTCAAACCGCCTCGATCCGGTGTTTGAAGTGACGGACCGGGTGTGGGCCGGGGAAATTTTGCCGGAAGACGACCACATCTCCCCCGACGGCCGGGTGATGGAAGTCCTCAGCGAACATCTATGTCAGGGATGGCTGGAAGGCTATTTGCTGACGGGACGCCACGGCTTTTTCTCTTGTTATGAGGCGTTTATTCACATCATCGATTCGATGTTCAACCAACACGCCAAGTGGTTGAAAACTACTAACGACATTCCTTGGCGCCGACCGATCGCCTCTCTCAACTACCTGCTAACTTCTCACGTTTGGCGGCAAGACCACAACGGTTTTTCTCACCAAGATCCGGGTTTTATCGACCACGTAATTAACAAGAAAGCGGAAGTGGTGCGGATTTATTTGCCGCCGGATGCGAACACTTTGCTGTCAGTAACGGATCACTGTCTCCGCAGCCGCCACTATGTCAACGTGATTATTGCAGGGAAGCAGCCGGCATTGCAGTATTTGGATATGGATGCTGCGATTAAACACTGTACCGCCGGCATCGGTATTTGGGAGTGGGCCAGCAACGATAAAGGCGGCGAACCGGATGTGGTGATGGCTTGCGCGGGTGATGTTCCGACGCTGGAAACTTTGGCTGCTGTTGACATTCTCCGCCGAGATTATCCCGATTTAAAAGTGCGGGTGGTGAATGTAGTGGATTTGATGACGCTGCAACCTGCTAGCGAACATCCCCACGGTTTGTCTGACAAGGATTTTGATACTTTGTTCACGAAAGATAAGCCGGTGATTTTTGCTTTTCACGGCTATCCTTGGCTGATTCACCGCTTGACTTATCGGCGGACAAATCACCCGAATATTCACGTTCGGGGTTACAAGGAAGAGGGAACGACTACGACGCCGTTTGATATGGTGGTGGTTAATGACCTCGATCGATTCCACTTGGTTGGAGATGTACTCGATCGCGTTCCGAAACTGAGTTCTGTCGCAGCTTACGGCAAACAAGCTATCCGTGACAAGCTGATCGAGCACACGCAGTATATCACCGAACACGGCGATGATATGCCGGAAATCCGCGACTGGAAGTGGCCGCACGCGGGCCCGGTTTCGTCCGAAGCGCCGAAGGAAACAAAAGATCCGGGGGCGACAGCAGAACAAACTGTGCGATCGGGTGCGCCTGGATAGGTGCGATCGCTTCTCGACCTCTGCGTGAATCTGCGTTAATCTATTGTCATCTGCGGTTAACAAATTCTCTCTTTTTAACCGCAGATACAGGCAGATAAACACAGATTAACGCAGATGAGTTAGATTAATTCCACAGGACCGGTAATGCTGAAAGAAATAGAAATCCAAAATTTTAGGTGTTTTGAGCAAATCAAAATTTCGGGGTTTGAAAGAGTCAATTTAATAGGCGGTAAAAATAATGCTGGCAAAACAGCTTTGCTAGAAGCAATTTTTCTCAATGTTGCTGCAGAAGCTGGCAGTCTAGAAATATTAAGAGAACTTAGAAGGGAGTCCTCAGAAGCCCTAGAAGCTATGCCTAAGAGAGCCTGGGACAACTTATTTTATGCACTCAAAAAAGATAGACTTATAGTAATTATTGGAAAAGATGAAAATCATAAAGCCACTCAAGTTGAAATCTCCCTAGGAGCGCTTAATCAAAATATAACCATAGGTGGACTACTTGAGCGTCAAGAGATAAGAGAAATAATAGATTCTTTGCCGAAAGACAAGTCAGGTGTATCTGTAATAACTCTTAAGTTAATAAAAAACGAAAAGAGACCTGTTAAGTCTTCTTTAATAGCCAGTTCCAGTGGTTCAATAACTACTGGTAGCACTTCTACTACTGACGAAGTACCAATCATTCCTTCCTTTATCATGTTTTCTGGAAAAGAGATCACAGAAGCCTACGATCGAGCGCGTTTGGATGACAAAGATAGCGAAGTTTTGAAAGCTTTTCAAGTTTTAGACTCTTCTATAGAATCAGTAGAGAGTTTTTCGATTGGGGAACCCACGCTTTACTTGAGAAGAAAAGGCGAAAAGCGTTTGCCTTTATCCTTGTTTGGAGATGCCATTAACAGAGTTGCAGAAATAATCCTTAAACTGGTAAACAATGAATATAAAATATTGCTAGTCGATGAGATAGAAAACGGCATACATTATACAAGTCAGCGGGAGTTTTGGAGAATTTTATTTCGCTTGGCGGTGGAACTGGATACGCAGATTTTTGCGACAACTCACAGTTTAGAGATGCTTCAAGCATTTGCTGATGTAGGTTTAGAACAAAATCAGGAATGCAGCGCATATTTTGAACTAGCCAAGAAACCGAAAACCGAGCAAATACTCGGAATCCGGCGCGATTTGGAAACTTTGAATTACGCACTAGAGCATCAAAAAGGAGTGAGAGGTGAGTAATATTGTCATAGTAGAAAGTAAAAATGATGAATTTTTTATGAAGGCAATGGTTAAGCAACTCAACTGCGATATCGAGGTAGAACCACCTCTTTATAAAATAGATGAATATAAACCTTTGTCAGGCTTGGATGAAACAAAATTAACCAATGCTTTAAAAGCTTTAAAAGCGGAGCTTCCCAAAAGAGATATAGAAGATATAGTAAAAATTGGGATTATTATTGATATCGATAACTATTCTGAGCAAGAGCGGCTGGAATTTGTAGATAGATGTATAAAACAGGCGTTTGAAGCTGAAAGCTTGTCAAGCACTAAACAATTTATCAATATTTCTGGAGATAATGGAACAAAGGCAAAATTAGCTTGTTACTTTACGAATTTTGAAGGTCAAGGGGAACTGGAAACGCTTTTAAAGGCAATCAAGGCTAAAGAATCACCTCATGCTGATTGTTTGTATAGCTGGAAAAGTTGCATAGAAAAGGAGGGAAAGCAAATTAACCAGAAAGGTTTTGATAAATTTTGGGTAAGCATCTATCTCAGGTATGATACTTGCTCAAAACAGGATCGGAAACAAGCTGAAAAAAAATGCAGTATGTTAAATTTTGATTATGTTATGGAACACAAAGAAGGTATTTGGGATTGGGATAATTCTGCACTCAATGATTTGAAGGATTTTTTTAAACTCTTTTGCTAACATAGTAAAATTCACACAAAATTAACTCATGAGCTTAAAAATCTACTTTGTACGACACGGTGAAACAACTTACAGCAAGACTGGCGGCTACTGCGGCGACCTCGACGCAGAATTAACACCGGAAGGTTCTATGATGGCCGAACAATTTGCTGCAACTTACGCAAAATTGCCTTGGAATGCTGTTTATGTCAGTCCCATGAAACGCACAATCGCTACGGCTAAACCTTTGTGCGATGCTGTGGGAATTGAAATGCAACTGCGCGATGGATTGAGGGAAATTAAGTACGGCAAGTGGGAAGGTGAAACAGTTGAATCGGTTCGCGAAAAATATGCTGAAGATTACATTAATTGGTTGACGGAACCGGCTTGGAATCCACCGACAGAGGGGGAAACTTCTGTACAAATTGCTAGCCGATCGTCCTTAGTTATCGCAGAAATTCAGGAAAAGTACAAGAGTGGTAATGTTTTGGTGGTTTCCCACAAGGCGACTATTCGGATTATTCTGTGCAGTTTGTTGGGGATCGATTTGGGAAGTTACCGCAATCGCATTGCCGCTTTAGCAGCTTCTGTGAGTGTTGTCAAGTTTGATGTGCGCGGGCCAATGTTGGAGGTTTTGGGCGATCGATCGTACATGGATGAAACTCTCCGCAATTTACCGGGTACTTGAAATTGCGGGTAAGGTGCGGGGGCGCACCCTACAGTTTGAAACTAAATCGCGCCTATGTAAGACAATCCTAAAATCGTACCCGTTCCCAAAATATGACCGAAGCAGAGACTTCCCACCAGTGCACCCAAGCTCAAGCCGCCGACCAAACCCGATGAGGGCGCGGCTGGGCCTGTGTGAGGCTTTTGAATGGTTGATCTGCCGATCGCAATAGCTAAAATATTGCAAAGAATCATAATCAAACCGGTCGTGGGGCTCCACTCTATGGTTCTGGCGACAGTGGCAAGTAAAATTGGTGTAAACATCGATCGGCTCCTTAAACTTTAGTAAATGAAAATCTGCTGAGAAGATATATCAAAAAAATGCAACTGTTAGCTACAGATTGCATTAATAGTTAATTTTTCGACATTTTTCTTAATATTTTTCCCTGAGTCTCAATATTTTTTAGTCCCCCTCTGCTGCGACGAAAGTTTGACAAAACGCGATTTCAATCGCCTAGCGATCGAAAGAACAAATCAACAGGACATAATAAAGCATGAAAATACTGGTGTTAAATGCGGGTTCTAGCAGTCAAAAGAGCTGTCTTTACGAGTTAAACGATGTCCTGCCCGATCGCCCGCCGCAACCCCTCTGGGAAGCGCAAATAGACTGGAATCACCGCGAAGGTGTGGCCCAGTTGAAAGTCGAAACTGCCTCAGGAACTGAACAGGAAGAAGAATTTGCCTCAGACTCTCGCCAAGCCGCCATTTCTCGAATGCTGGAGACTCTGTGGCAGGGTAAAACTCAAGTTATTAATAGTTTAAAGGAGATTGATATTGTCGGTCACCGCGTCGTACACGGCGGACAAGACTATCAGCAAAGTACGTTAATTTCGCCGGATGTTAAAGAGGCTATCGCCCGTTTATCGGTTTTCGCCCCCGTACACAATCCCGTCAACCTCGAAGGCATCGAAGCCCTGGAAAAAATCCTCCCAAATGTGTCGCAAGTAGCAGTATTTGATACAGCTTTTCACGCACAATTGCCGCCCGCTGCCTTTGTTTATCCCGGCCCCTACGAATGGCTCGAAAACGGGATTCGCCGCTACGGTTTTCACGGCATTAGCCATCAATATTGCGCGCGCAGGGCGGCTCAAATTTTGAACCGTGATTTGACCCATTTGCGGCTGATTAGCTGTCATTTGGGCAACGGATGTTCTCTGGCGGCGATTTGGGGGGGCGTGAGTGTTGACACGACTATGGGTTTTACGCCTTTGGATGGTTTGATGATGGGAAGTCGATCGGGTGCGATCGATCCTGGGATTATAATTCATTTGTTAAGGCAAGGGGATTTAACTTCTGAAAAATTAGATAATATTCTCAATCGTAATTCTGGTTTAAAAGGGATTTCTGGGGTATCTAGCGATATGCGGCAGATTGGAGATGCGATCGCCCAAGGTAATGAGAGAGCTCAACTTGCTTTGGATATTTACATTCACCGTTTGCGCGCAGGAATTGGCGCGATGCTGGCGAGTTTGGGTGGGTTGGATGCTTTGATTTTTACGGCGGGAGTGGGGGAAAATTCGCCTGTTGTGCGATCGGCTGCTTGCGAAGCTTTTGGATTTATCGGGTTAAAATTGGATGGGGAGAAGAATCAACAGTCGCCAGTGGATGAAGATATTGCGGCAGTGGATTCAGCGGTGAGAATTTTGGTCATTCACACGCAGGAGGATTGGGAAATTGCGCGAGAATGCTGGAAATTTTCTCACTAATTTATTTTATGAATTCCTTCAACAGCGATTGCCCATCAGCTTCGCCGAAGGGTAAACAATCACAGACCGTGCAACCGAAATTGAGCTAATTCATCTGCGTTAATCTGTGTTAATCTGCCCTCATCTGCGGTTAAAAAAAGAGAATGTATTAACCGCAGATGACAATGGATTGACGCTGATTCACGGAAATGAAAAGAAGAGATATATGAATAATTCCGATGCTAACAGATTTGATATGACAATGCAATACGTAGCCGGATTGTTAAGGGTTGCTAACTGGAATTGATTTGGGGATGTTGGTTGATGGTGGTGCCGATTACAAAACTTGCCTGGGGGCGATCGGAATTTCAATAATAAACTCGGTCCCCTCTCCGGGTGCAGAAACGCAAGTCAATTTTCCGCCATGAGAACTGACAACAATCGAGTGAGAAATAGACAATCCCAAACCTGTTCCCGAACCCACGGGTTTAGTTGTAAAAAATGGATCGAATATCTTTTGCAGCACCTCATTACTTATCCCCGGCCCGCTGTCGGCAATTCTAATTCTGACAGAATTCCTGTCTGTCACGTCTGTAGAAATTGTAATAGCAAGCTGTTGATGAGAGTTTTCCGGGTGATCTCTTGCTACGAGGAGAGCATCGATCGCATTGGTGAGAATATTCATAAACACCTGATTGAGTTGTCCGGCGTAGCATTCCACCAAGGGTAGAGAACCGTAGTCTTGAATCACCTTAATAGACAGTCGTTCGGGTCTATCTTTGAGGCGGTGTTGCAAAATCAGTAGGGTGCTGTTAATACCCTCATGGATATCCACTGGTTTAAAGTCTGCTTCGTCCATCCGCGAAAAGTTTCGTAGCGATAGGACAATTTGGCGGATGCGATCGGTACCCATTTTCATCGAAGACAGCATTTTTGGCAGGTCTTCTTGCAAGAACTCCAGGTCGATTTCTTCGGCTGTGATTTGAATTTCGTCAGTAGGGCTAGGATAGTGCTGTTGATAAAGCTGCACCAACTTTAACAAATCTTGGGCGTATTGCTGTGTATGGACGAGGTTGCCGTGAATGAAGTTGACCGGGTTGTTAATTTCGTGGGCGACTCCAGCAACCAGTTGCCCCAAACTAGACATTTTTTCGCTATGAATTATCTGTGATTGGGTGCGTTGCAACTCACTTAGGGCGTTTTTGAGTTCAACGGTGCGGTCTTCCACCCGGTCTTCTAATTCTGCATTACTTTTTTCTAAGGCGGTAAACGATTCGCGCAGTTGTCTTGCCATGTGGTTAAAGGAGTTGGCAAGGGCGTTGAGTTCTTGAATACGGCTGTCTTCTACAGCTTGGTCGAAGTTGCCAGATGTTATTGCCTCACTCGCCCGATTCAGTCGCAGAATCGGACGCGCAATCCAGCCGGAGGTGAGAACGCCCATCCCACAAGCTACCCCCAATGCTGCTAAGCAGAGCAAGATTGTGGTGCGAGTGTTGGCATCAATCTGTGCCATGAACTCGCTTTCTGGCACACTCACCACCACTAACCAATCCAATCCATATTGGTCGCGCCAGGGAGTGACTTGCACATAGTAGAGTTCTCCCTGAAAATCAAGCCGGAGATCGGTGTTTCCAGAAATGGATTGAAACCCTTTGAAGCGTTGCTGGATTTGTTTGGCCATTCCCTGCACTACGGGATTGCCACTGTCGATCGCCTTCAAACGCCGAATTTCGTCTTTGACGGTGGTAAAGGGCTGTTCTTTTGCAGAATTTGCGATCAACAGCCCATTTCGTTCCATGATGAAAACCTGCCCTGAGCTACTGACATCTATATTCCGTAAGAAATCGCTCAGTTTCAACAGATGGATATCGACTCCAACCATTCCTAGCAAGCGATTATTTGTGTCATAGATGGGGCGACCCGCCGAGGCAACAATATAAGGATGACCGGGATAATTCCAGGTATAGATCCGCGACCAAAGAGGTTTATCTGCTCGCACGGGTTCGGCGTACCAGGTTTCAGTAAAGCTACTCCAATTAGTGACACTAACGATACGGGTACGATTACCCCGGTCATCGGTGGCGTAGGTTTGGAGATTGTTTAGAGGTTTGGGACTCCAATCATCGATCACGACGGTTTTGCCGTCGTAGCGTGCGGCTCCGGCCCCATAACCAGTCGTCAGTCCGATGCCGATGTAAGTCAGGTCATAAGCCTGCATTTGGTGCCAGAAATACTTACCGACGGTTTGGCGATCGCGCACATCTAGCAATCCCATCCGAATCGCATCGGCGTTAATCTGAATCACTTGATGCGGAATAGATAAATAAGCATTCAGATGTTGATTCACCTTACTGCTGGTTCGCTCCATCAACCGATCCGCCAGGTCGTTTACCGCTTTTTGTCCATTTTTGAACGACAAATATCCCACCAGACCCACCGCTCCAAAGATTTGCAAAACAAATGGCACGATCAGTATGAGCTGCAATGGGAGCGCCTTAGTTTTGCCGAAGTGACGTATCTTCATGATCGGAAATTACTTTTATTTTAGTATGATCTACTATCTACAGTTCGCTCGTGAAGCTAGACACAATATTTACTTTTTTAATTAAAAATCTGACACTTTTTATGCTTTATCGGAGCATTGCCACCTCGTCGCGATGAAAAGCCCTCAGTGCGCCTGCAAAAGGGTGATCGCCCTTTTGTCGAAACCCGATCGCTCGACTTGGCGACAGAGTTTTCGCCGAGTTTAAATTGCGAATTCAAAGTTTAGTAAACGCAATGCGTGGCCGAATTGTTAAGGGTTGCTAACTGGAATTGATTTGGGGATTTGGGTTGATGGTTGCGCCGATTACAAAACTTGCCTGGGGGCGATCGGAATTTCAATAATAAACTCGCTCCCCTCTCCGGGTGCAGAAACGCAAGTCAATTTTCCCCCATGAGAACTCACAACAATCGAGTGAGAAATAGACAATCCCAAACCTGTTCCCGAACCCACCGGCTTAGTTGTAAAAAATGGATCGAATATCTTGTGCAGCACCTCAGTGCTCATCCCCGGCCCGCTGTCGCCAATTCTAATTATGGCAGAATTCCTGTCTGTCACCTCTGTAGAAATTGTAATCGTAGGCTGTTGATGAGAGTTTTCCGGGCTATCTCTTGCGACGAGGAGAGCATCGATCGCATTTGTCAAAATATTCATAAATACCTGATTCAACTGAGACGCATAACAAGTAATTAGGGGTAGCGTGCTGTAATTTTTAATCACCTCAATTCCCAAACGCCCGCCCTCTTTTCTCAAGCGCGGTTGCAGCAACATCACCGTACTGTCGATGCCTTGATGGATATCTACCGACTTCATTTGCGCTTCGTCGAGGCGAGAGAAATTCCGCAAGCTTAGCACAATATCCCGGATTCTTTCCGCTCCTACTTTCATAGAATCCAGCAGCTTTTGCAAATCCTCGCTCAAGAATTCCAGCTCAATTGTTTCTATTTCTTCTAAAATTTCCTCAGCAGGTTCTGGATAGTGCTGCTGGTAAAGCTCAATCAATTTTAACAAGTCTTGAACGTATTCGCTAGCCGGATTAAGATTGCCGTAGATAAAACTTACAGGATTATTAATTTCGTGAGCTACACCAGCGACCATTTGCCCCAAACTAGACATTTTTTCCGTTTGGATTAATTGAGCTTGAGTTAGTTTAAGTTCGCGCAAAGTTTGTTCTAAGCGCTCGTTCTTTTCATTTAACTCCTGCGTCCGTTCTTGCACTTTCTGTTCCACAGAATTGTAAAGCAGAGCATTTTCTAAAGAAATAGCAACTTGGGAAGAAAGCAACCTTAAAACTTCCAATCTGTGGGGAGTAAATGCTCCCACAGTCAAATTGTTTTCTAAATAAAGAATGCCGATTAGTTTGCCTTGATTGATGATTGGAGTACACAAAATAGATTGCAGTTGGTGTTTAGCGATGTAAGGATCGGCTGTGAATAGTCCCTCAGCCGCCGCATTGCTCAACACCAAATCCGATCGAGTCCTTTCCACATAATTAATCACCGTCACAGGTAAATCATGATAGTCTCCAACAGGAGTAAATTGCAGCACAGCTACATCTTCAGCAAATACTGACGCTTTAGCTGAAATCAACAGTTGACCATCTCTAACTAAAATCAGAAAACCTAATTGAGCACCCGCATTTTCTAAGGAGATTCTCATCAAAGAAGCCAGCAACTTATCGAGAACAATTTCGCTAGAAATCGCCAGAGATGCTTTCATTACCGTTGCCAAATCCAGCACTCTCGCATCGCTGCCAGTAGAAGTATGAATAGTTGTGGTAGTTTGATTGTTGTTAAAACTTCCGTTGAGCGGCGTCATTTCCCGCAACTGCGGATACTTCTGTTCTAAATCTTCTACTTTGCGAACTGCACCCCAGCGCAAGTAGCACGAGTGAGCTTCGCGCAAGTGAATTTTGGCATATTGATACTTGCCTTTACTCAACCAAAACTTAGCTGCTAGTTCATTAGCTAGTGCTTCATTTTGGACAAACTCATTGTCTTGGGCTAAATTTATAGAGAAATCGTACAGTTCTACAGCTTCTGAATCTTTTTTTGAAATTCTAGCTATTTCTGCTTGTACTAAAAGATACTTGTGCAGAAAATTTTCGGCACAGTTATCTGACCAAATTTTCATCTGTTTTTGGTTTTCCTCTAACTTTTCCAAGTATTCCTTTTGCTTCTCTTCTGAAACATTTGGGAAAACGGCGGCTAAAGTTAGAGAAAAGAAAAAATTCCATTCGGTAGCGGGTATCGCTCCGGTAATAAAAGATAGCTGTTTTTCTACTTCAAAAGCTAGTTGTAGCGCTTCGTTGAAGTTACCGTACCAGTACATTACCTGGCATTTGCGAATCTGATAAAGGCAGAGCGAGTACAAATTTTGATGAGCTTGACAGTTGTGTACGTATTCAGCTTCGCTGATATCTTCGCTTTCAAATACAAACTTTTCAGGAGTTAGTTTGCTCAAGTTACGCAGGATTAACTCTACCCCTAATAATATATCGGTTACGAGCTGATTTTTTGTTTTTTGGCTGAACTGCAAATACCTGCTAGTGTCGAGCAGAATTTGCGAGATTTCTTTACCTTGAAAAAATGAGTTAGCTATGCGGTTGGACAGGATATAACCCGCATACTCTAAATCTCCTGATTCTAAAGCCGCTTGATATCCTTCATTGCTGATTGCGTGGGAATCTTTGATGTGATTGAACCAGTAATAAAAAATACTAACCAGGGATGAACAAGCTCTGCACTTCAAGCCGATATTGCCAGATTTTTCGCTGAGATTCAGCGAGAGCAAGCCGAATTGATACGCAGCTTTGTAATCTCCGGAAACTGCGTTTAAGAACATACCGTAGCCAGCATAGCAAAGAGAGGCTTCGGGTACTAAACCGTATTGTAGAGAAAGATTGACTCCTTTTAAAACGCTGACTTTCCACAAGTCGGGATTTTTGAGATACGCCGATGTCAGCAAGTTTGTAATTAATTTGACGGCAACTTTTTTGTCGGGTACAGTCATTTCGGGGGCGTCAATTAGGGAAGCTATTTCTCTACCTGCTAAAATATTTGTGGCTGTGGCAAATTCTTCGGATATGACTTTTTGTAGCCCATCTAGCGGCAAGTCAATGCCTAGCAAGTCTAAAGCTGTGATTCCGGCTTTAACGGCTTCTTCGTACTTCGCGCGCAGGGTGTACTGCACGATCAGCAGGTTGTAAATTTCTACCTTTTCTAAGGGCGATCGCGCTTTTTCCAACGTTATATTAATAAATTCTTCGGAGTTCTCAAAAAAACCGTTTAAATACTCAACATTTGCCCGCTCCATGTGCAAGGCAAAGGCTAAATCGTAGTGGGCATCCCAAATATCGGCGCTCAAACCGTCCATGCCTGCGGTCAAATACTGCAAGGCAGCAACATAAGCAGTGGCATCTTTGGCTCTGCGGGCGGCGTCTAAATTCAGCGTTGCCAGTTCAATTAATTCTCGATCGTCATTAATTAGCGATCGAGCCACATTCAAGTGATCGACTAATTCAAAGATTCTGTCAGCGCGATATTCAGCCGGGGTGTTTTCTAGGATTTGCCTGCCTATTTTCAGGTGAACTGCCTTTTTTTGCGAGTCGTCGATCAGAGCATAAGCGGCTTGCTGTACGCGATCGTGCAAAAATTTATAATTCAGAATTAATAGCGGAAACAGCACGTAATCTAATGATTTGCTTTCCAATTCGGAAGTTGGCAGAATCAGCCCCGACTTAATCGCTGGCAACAGGTGAGAAAAAGTTTCCGAGGCTTCTTTTTCATGAATTAAAGAAAGAGTATTCAAGTCGAATTCGTTGCCCAAACAAGCCACCAAACGCAAAACTTGCTGCGTTGAACTTGGCAGTTTTCTCAATTTTTGTACCATCAAATCTACTACATTGTCAGTGATAGCGCACTGCTCAATTTGAGTCATATCCCAATGCCAGCCGCCCTTGCTCCCCGACTGTGGCGGGTGAAAAACTAGCAAGTTTTCCTGATACAATGTTTGCAGGAATTGATTAACAAAAAAGGGATTGCCGTCGGTTTTATTGATTACCAATTCAGCTAACGGTTTGACCGATTCTCGATCGCTGTGCAAAGTCTCGGCAATCAAATGAGTTATGTTTTCCACCCCCAGCGGCGACAAAGCAATCTGATTAATGATAGCTTCCTGATTTCGCAGCGTTTCCAAAGTCATCATTAAAGGATGAGTAGGACTCACTTCATTATCTCGATAAGCACCAATTAAAAACAGATATTGCGTAGCTTCATCTGTCATCATCAATTCGATCAATTTGAGAGTAGCCGAATCAGCCCACTGCAAATCGTCCAGAAAAATGACCAGCGGATGTTCAGGCTGGCAAAATACGCGAATGAAATTTTGAAATACTAAATTAAAGCGGTTCAGAGATTCCGTCGGCCCCAATTCAGCTACAGGAGACTGAGCTCCCACAATTAGTTCAACTTCGGGAATGACATCAATAATAATTTGCCCATTTTGACCGAAGGAACTGCGGAGTTTTTCGCGCCAAACTGCTAATTGAGCTTCGCTTTCAGTTAACAGTTGCCGCACCAATTCCGAAAAAGCGCTGACAACGGCTGAGTAAGGAATAGTTCGCTTGTACTGGTCAAACTTTCCCCAAATAAAATAGCCGCGCCTGCGGGTAATAGGTTTGTCTAAAATCTTCACCATTGCAGATTTGCCAATGCCGGAATAACCGGCAATCAGCATCATCTCGCTGCGGGATTTATGCTGTCCTCTCCCCAAAACTGACAAGGGAATTTCTTTTTTCGATTTGATCTCTTTTTTGATGACAGAAATTTGAGAATTGTCGGTGCGGTAGCCTCGATTATTTGTTGCTGCCACCCGTTCAAATGCCGCTAAAAGAGTTTCAACTTCTCGCTGTCTGCCGTAAAGTTTTTGAGGTATTTGAAATTTGTCGGAAATATCTTGGCTGCCGAGAGTAAACTCAGAAACAACCCCAGAGGTTTGCCACTGAAACAGGCAGGATTCCAAATCGGCTTTTAGTCCCCAAGCACTTTGATAACGCTCCTCAGCGGTTTTTGCTAACAATTTCATCACAATATCTGAAACAGCTTTAGGAATTTCTGGAGCAATTTCAGCGAGAGGTACTGGCTGTTTGGCTATGTGACAGTGAACTAACTCCATGGGATCTGTAGTGGGAAAAGGGAGTTGTCCTGCCAGGATTTCATAGAATGTCACGCCGAGGGAATAAAAGTCGGTGCGGTAATCGACTACCCGGTTCATTCGGCCGGTTTGTTCGGGCGACATATAGGCTAAAGTGCCTTCTAAAAAATTGGGGTTTTTATTGGGAATATTTTCCAGGTTGGATGCAGTTGAGATGCTGAAATCTATGAGTTTCACTTGTCCTGTAGCAGGATTAAAAACTATATTAGAGGGATTTATATCTTTATGAATTACATTTTTTCCGTGAATTTCTCCCAAAGTTTCAGCAACTTTGATGGCCGTAGTCAGAAATCCTAAAATGGTAAATTTTTGGGAACCCATAAATATTTTTAAAGATTCCCCGCCAAAATCTTCTAAGATCATTGCCAGACTATTTCTAACCTGTTGCAACTTATACACTTTCACAACTCCGTCCAACAGGCTTAAGTTGGCAGTGATCTCATATTCGCGCTTGTATCTATTCAGTTCTTCAGGAGTCGGATAGTCTTCTTTGATAAGTTTGATAATAACAGGTTGGTTGTTCTGCTCGTTGTGGCCGCGGTAAACCAGGGAAGTGCTGCTTTCATAAATGAGAGCGAGAACTGCAACGCCGGGAATTGCCATCATAGTTGGGTTCTCTCAAATTAGGTGTGCTTGGTCAATGTTACAGGACTGACGCGCGGCGGGCTAGAAACCCGGTTTCTTCGTTGCTAGTGGTTGACAAACCCAAGATTTTTTCGTGTAAATCGGGTTTCTTTTCGTAAATCCTATGTTATTCTTCATTATCGCTCAAGAGCTATCTTTTGGGATGTGTGGGAAAGCAGGCCTTGACAGCAAAGAGCTGCTGCTGACAAAAGCACGCTGGGGCTTTCGTCACCTCAGCAGTTAGGTAAACAAAATCACAAATACAGGATTTGTGCAACGATTTACTTTAATGCTCGATCGCCATGTTGACAACTAAATCATCTCAGATTCCAAGCAATCGCTTGACTTTAGTGGAGCCTCACCACATCTCGTGAAAATACGCAAGTGCTGAAAGATTTATTTTTCCGGTGATCGGGTAGGAATTTGCGGTGCTTCAAAAAAACCGGCCGGTGCAAATCTTAACTATAATTCGCGACCGAGGCGCTGAGGGAAGTAAGTGTTGCTTCGGAAGCTGAAATTTCCTTCAGTTCTATCTATTTTGACCATCGATTAACAATACTAACTGACCGAAAGCATCCAGAATACAAGCCCCCGGATTCATCCGTCCAGAAATAAAAAACCTGTATCCGATAAACGAGCCCCCGAATTTATCCGTGGGGTCAATGCTTCAATTCTTTAATCTAAAATCTAAAATCTAAAATCTAAAATCGATTGACCGTTTGACCCCAGTAAATTTGACAAAAAATGCAAAATTATTGCACCTTGTCTGGTGCGCGGCAGCGAACCCTACATTAATCAAATTTGCCTAACTCTTAAGAAAATTTTAGGAAAGATTAAGAATTATTGCCATAAAACCAAGGTAAAGTTGTTTGAATTGCGAGTCAAATGCCAAGCAGACAAAGCGTTTGAGCATTTCGTAAATCTGTAAATTCTCAGAAAGTTAGTATTTCTCAAGGATTCATCCGGTGAGAAAATCAGAAACAACCTTAAAATTTAGCAGTAATCGCCCGATCGGGCAATTCTCAACCAGCACCAGGAAAATACCTATGAAATTGGCTTATTGGATGTACGCAGGCCCAGCCCACATCGGCACTTTGCGCGTCGCCACTTCCTTCAAAAACGTCCATGCGATCATGCACGCACCCATAGGAGACGACTATTTTAACGTCATGCGTTCCATGCTGGAGAGGGAACGGGATTTCACCCCGGTAACTACCAGCGTCGTTGACAGACACGTACTGGCGCGGGGTTCGCAGGAACGGGTGGTGGACAATATCACCCGCAAAGACAGAGAAGAACACCCAGATTTAATCGTGCTCACCCCGACTTGCACCTCCAGCATTCTGCAAGAAGACTTGGAAAACTTCGTGGAGAGAGCTCAATTGGATGCCAAAGGTGATGTATTGCTGGCGGATGTTAACCATTATCGCGTCAACGAACTGCAAGCAGCCGATCGCACTTTGGATCAAATCGTCCAATTTTACATTAACAAAGCCCGCAAAAAAGGCGATTTAGTAGAAGCCAAAAGCGAAAAACCATCTGTCAACATTATCGGTATGTCTACCCTTGGTTTCCACAACCAGCACGACTGCACCGAGTTGAAGCGTTTGATGGCTGATTTGGGCATTGAAGTCAACGAAGTTATTCCCGAAGGTGCTTCGGTTCATAACTTAAAAAGACTGCCGCGCGCTTGGTTTAACTTGGTTCCTTATCGGGAATTGGGGATGATGGCCGGGGAGTATTTGCAAAAAGAATTCGGTACGCCGATGGTGGATATTACGCCGATGGGTGTGGTGGAAACTGCGCGCTGCATCCGCAAGATTCAGCAGGTGTTGAATGCTCAAGGTGCGGATGTTGATTACGAAAACTTTATTGACCAACAAACTCGATTTGTGTCGCAGGCTGCTTGGTTTTCGCGATCGATCGACTGCCAAAACTTAACCGGCAAAAAAGCCGTCGTATTTGGCGATAATACCCACGCTGCGGCAATGACGAAGATTTTGGCTCGCGAGATGGGAATCCACGTTGTGTGGGCTGGAACCTACTGCAAACACGACGCTGATTGGTTCCGGGAACAGGTAAGCGAGTATTGCGATGAAGTGCTGGTGACGGACGATCACGGGGCGATCGGGGATGCGATCGCCAAAGCGGAACCTTCGGCAATTTTCGGCACGCAAATGGAACGCCACGTTGGTAAGCGGTTGGATATTCCCTGCGGCGTAATTGCTGCACCGATTCACGTCCAAAATTTCCCGATCGGCTACAAGCCATTTTTGGGTTATGAAGGCACGAATCAGTGCGTAGATTTGGTCTACAATTCCTTCACTTTGGGAATGGAAGACCACTTGCTGGAAATCTTCGGCGGCCACGATACCAAGGAAGTGATTACGAAGGGTATTTCGGCTGATTCTGATATGGGTTGGACGAAGGATGGACAAGCTGAGTTGAATAAAATCCCTGGTTTTGTGCGGGGTAAGGTGAAGCGGAATACTGAGAAGTTTGCGCGCGATCGGGGAATTGATAAGATTACCGTTGAGGTGCTGTACGCCGCCAAGGAATCTGTCGGCGCGTAGTTTGGATTGCGGTGAGGGCATCTCTTGTGGATGCCCTTGCCGATCTATAAAATCTTGGACAGATCTCTTTCAACCCTTAATTTTGGAATTACTTCAGTGATTTTGAGAAGGAAGATTATTTCAGCCTTCATTGCAATTTGTCTTATTGGCGGAACCGTTTATCTTGGCTTTCAGTCGGTAAAAGATAATCGTTTTGTAATTTGGTTCGGTCTTGCCTCTGCTATTGCCGTCCCCGTTGGTCTAAACTTATTTACTTACGCATTTAGGCGTTCTGATAGGGAAATTATACAGCAGCTTGCTAAAGTTCCAGAGATCGAAAGGTTAATAGAGCAGGCTAAAACTCAGGAGGAAAAGATCCAAGTTCTCGAAGCAGAACGTTCACGACTTGCAGAAATTGTAAAAATTGAGTCGCGGCGACAAGCAGCCTTGGATAGGATAAATAGCTTGGAGGGTGATGCTGTCAGGATTTTAGCTGAACTCGAAAATCTCGATAGAGAACTAATTTTAATAGATGAGCAGGTTGGCGAAAGTGCTATAAGTGAGGAAATTAGACGTTTAAGGGAACGTATAAAAGCTCGTGAAGATGGAGATTTCATTCTCCGACTTGGTTCGAGAGTTTATCGCATTGACCGAGATTTTATCACAGCCTTACCTTTACTTGGAAACGCATTAATTGTATCTTTCCGGATCGCAGAAATGTTGGAAAAGGCAGTGCTACCTAAACAGCGTCGGTAAAAAGGTTTAGCTGTACGGATGTATCCAATAAAAAGTTTATTTTTGAATAAATTTCTCCATTATTTCGGTTCGCATTTAGTGAGATTCATCTTCCGATATTGCTTGATATTCCAAAAGCTGTTCCCCTCGGATAATCCACCATTTACCCGCAACTTCTGCGGCCTCCAATCCGCGAATTAATATTTCTACGGCAGCTTGCCAATCTTGCGGTTTCGATTGAGAAGGCAGACGCAGTAACACAATCCCAGAATAATCAGAAGGATTGTAGCGGAGGCGATTGCCAAACCCCCTATCCAAAGTCACCAAACATCTATCTTCCCTCCGACATATATCAATTAATAATTCATCCGGTGTGGAACTCAAATTTTGTTCCCGTACAGTCGCAACATCATGGCCAGCCAAACGTAACATCGAAACAACGCGGATGCTGCCCAAATTTTCATCAAGTTTTAACTTCACTTTAAAACTACCTTTTTTTCAGCCAGAGGAATTTCGACGTAATAATCTCTTGCCAACTCCGCCCCATAAGCAATACAAGCCAAAACGTCTTCTCGTTCAATTCCCGGATATTCCTCAAGCAATTCTTCCAAAGTCATGCCGCTAGCTAGAAAGTCAAGAATCAGAGAAACCCAGATGCGATGGCCGCGAATACAGGGTTTGCCAAAGCAGATATTCGAGTCGATTGAGATGCGAGACAGTAAATTATTTTGAGTCATGTCTTTTCAATTAAATATTAATCAGTTCTTGATTTTTTATTGATGATGCTTTGACGACTAAGACTCCACCAACATAATGAACGTCGCACTCTTCATCCATATTTGCTGGTTGGCTGTTGCCAGTTTCATCGGGCGGCGAAACTACTTCCTGCTTTCTCCGCTGCAATAACAGGAAATCCGAAAATTTGAGGATTTCTTGCAGTTCGATTTCAGAGAAATTTTTCAGTTTTTTAACAAGTTTTTCTTTGACAGGTATCACGGCTATTTTTTCCTTGCTTAAGGCAACCGCTAGATTCCGTTTAACACCAGGCAGGAGCGATCGCCCTTGTCTAACCAAGTGCGATCGCCCACGAGGAAAATTTCTACAATATCAGATGAGCCAATCTTGCTCTCAGGCAAAAAATCATGTCAACCTCTACGAAAAGGGACCATCCCGGTCTTGTGGCGATCGCCCGTCCAGCCTTAAAATAGTTTACCGAAGCGTCCCCAATTCAGATTTAATCATCCCGCTCTCCTGCACAATCGCGGACGCTGCTTCCCCCAAAATTTTGTGTGCGGCCGTCGTCGGATGAATGCCGTCCCAAAACAAAAATCGATCGGGACTACCACAAACACCTCCACCCGATAAACACGCACTCGTCACATTAGTCAAGCCATATTTAGCCGGAGAAGTAATGGCTTCTCGGTAAAGCGCATTAGCATCCAGAGTCGCAATTTTTAAGTCAGGATGCTGTTGATTTAATACCTTAACGGCTCGCCTCAAACCCTGATTGTGTGCTTGTGTTAATGCAGTGAGCCTTGCAGAATTAGTGCCTGTTCGCGTCGCCGGTAACTGCCCCAAATCTGGTAAATTTGCCACCAAGATATTTTTGGCACCCACATCAGCAAGAGACGCGATCGCCCTCGCCACATTTTCAACGGGAATATTGGCATTATTTGCCCCCTGCAAATAGTCATTCGCCCCCGCCCACAGTACATACAGCGCATGAGGATTTGCCTGTTTTTGGGATTTAGTCCATGACTGAACTTGAGCTAACAAACCAGGGACAAGGCTATTGTGATCGCTCCCCGTTGTTGCACCTCCATAGGCAAAATTAGTGACTCGTTCAGGCGGCAACTTTAGGCGCTCGGCAAGATATTCTACCCAAACCTTACCATTCGAGTAACGCCCTTGAAAGTAAGTCGAACGAGGCGGATATTGACCCCCGCTTGCTCGAAACACCATTCCCATATCCGAAAGACTGTCCCCAAATACATATAGTTCATTGACAGCCTCAGAAGTTTGAGCTGATAGCATGAGTGAAACCATAAAAGATAAAAGTGCAATAATTACTGCAAAAAAAGTTCTTTTTAACACTTGGTATTAGTTAGATTCGTAAAATCTTTTATAATTTGTGTCGATAATTACCGAGTTCGTGATTTTGACATTTAGTTTTACTTATATTCTGGAAATAGCTTAAATATTTGCCTCAATTACTAATCTATCAATTTTGGGAAAAATGTAGGGAGTAAAACTGAACTTTAATTTTGGGTTGCCTCACTCCACTGCTCAACCGAAATAGATTGGTGATGTCCTTGACACTTTTCTCATGGTATCTAGCTGATAGCGCTCTAGAGGGGATAAAACCGTACATCTTTTGGGAGATTACCCAATAAAGTTCGGCAAGACGCGAACCAGCAGCATCCCTGTTTTAAGCTAGCACAAGCTTTAAAACGCTCCTTTTGTTAAGGGGTGATAGCCACTCCTCCTACGAATGCAGTTTACGCTTCTGTTGACGCTTAACTATTCTCCTCTATTGATAGCTGTTTTACCTAACCGGGAGCCTCCCTACAAAAGCCTCCCAAACAACCACCCTTGAGATAACTATCAATCACGAAAAAAAAGAATTGATTCAAAACTGATTTACTGGGCGATCGAGAAATTGACCGCACTTTTGTTCCTTGAAAGCCGACACAAAACAAAAACCCTCCCCAACAAGGAGAAGGGAGGGTGAAAAGACAGTGAAAATTTTAAGTTTTTGCAGAATTAACAATAAGGAGTTACATCTTCGCCACACTCGTCAGCCAAATAACACAAAGCTCGAAAGCGTAGCCCAACGATTTGCTCGTAAAGCGGATTTAACTTGCACAGCGGGGGAATGGATAATAAAGTGCGATCGCCAATTTTGACTTCTCGCTCAAACGGACACTGGCTGGGAATAAACTTACACAGCAACCGAGCCAACTTTTGACTTTTAATTGCAGTGTTATCAAGCCATTGTTTTAGCGGATGCAAGGGGTCAAAGTGTGGCTTTTGACCGTAAGGTTGAGAATTTGTAGCGACATTAACGGCTGTTTCTTGTTTGCCAAATCCTACCCAATTTGGCAGAGTTCGGTAGGAGACTGTATGCTCAAATACGTTCATTTTGCTCTGTTCCTCTTTTATAACGAGGTGCCAAGAACTCTCTGTAGAGCTTGTGCGATATTATCTACAATCAGTATCTACAGCATCTCGTTTTGCTTTACCGGATTGAACTTCTTAAATTAATGACTTAGGGCGAGAAAAGTAGTTCCTGATTTTTTTTTAAAGGCGGTGTGCGCTCTAAAAAGTGTCCTCATTTCAAGCCCAACGATTGATTGATAGGGTAAAAATTCTGTCTTCTACGTTTTAGCTTCAACCTTCGGTTGACTCTCCTTTTGTAGTTCAATTACTATTGTGAGGCATCCAGGTGAATTATCCTATACGTGAAAATGCGGAACTTTTAATAAAACTTATCATATTTGTAAATAAGCTCTGCTGCAAAAAACCCTGAAACCTCGCCCCAACAATCTTTGCTCGCGATCGCTCAGAAACTTCTACAATGAGAAATAATCGGTATCACCGCCCTCACCACCCATGAGCAACCCAGAAACCAAAGCTATCACCCGCGAATTGCAAAGCCACGCCGCCATTCTCGGTGGCTTCGTCTCCCTCCTCTGGATTATCGAAATTGTCGATGTATTCCTGTTCCGAGGCAGGCTGAATGCTTACGGAGTCCGCCCCCGCAGCCTCGACGGACTTCAAGGCATCCTGTTGATGCCTTTTCTGCACGGCAGTTTTGCTCACTTAGCCGCCAATACCCTCCCTTTTGTGACATTGGGTTGGTTGATCATGCTGCGAGAAATGAGCGACTTTTTTATCGTGAGTGCCGTAACCGTGCTAGTCAGTGGATTCGGAGTTTGGCTGACTGGCGCGCCCTATTCCGTTCACATTGGTGCCAGCGGATTAATTTTTGGTTACTTCGGCTTCTTGCTGCTGCGGGGCTATTTTGAACGCAGTTTTACCTCTATTTTGTTATCTTTAATTGTCGGTTTCTTCTACGGCAGTTTAATTTGGGGAGTTTTGCCCTCGCAGCCGGGAGTTTCCTGGCAAGCGCATTTCTTTGGCTTTGTCGGCGGGGTATTAACAGCTCAACTTTTGGGAAAGCCGAAACGGGAAATTAGCTAGGATTAGAACTTATGGTGTATGGTATCATCACCTGGGTTTATTGCCCCCAACTTATTTCAAAGGGTAGGTTTTTTGTCAAGAAACCTGGTTTCTTGTTTCAGTTGACAGTTGAGAGTTGACAGTTGACTGCTTTATAGCGACCTCTACCTGGAAGGAAGAGGATTGGAGTAATGAATAGTCTTCTTTTAATTTCTCCCGCTTATGCTTGGGGCTTTAAACCAATTCTTTCTGGTAACAAGGGCGTCCCGGAAAGCAACACTAACCGCTGACCAATAATTCAACGCGGGCCGGTAAGCACACAGTAAAAACCGAACCGCAACCTAACTCGCTTTCAACGTGCATATCGCCACCCATCATCACGCAAAAGTGACGGCTAATAGTCAATCCCAAACCCGTGCCGCCATACTTGCGCGTAGTTGAGGCGTCGCCCTGCATAAATGCTTGAAATAAATGCTGCAATTGTTCGGGGGGAATCCCAATGCCCGTATCAGCTACGCGAAAAATTATTGAGTCGGAAGATTCTGCTATTTCTTGAGTGGTTAAGCTGTCATGTTTAACTCTTTCAATGCAGAGGCTAATAGTGCCACCTTCCGTAAATTTGGCTGCATTACTCAGCAGGTTGAGCAATATTTGACGAGTTTTGGTAATGTCAGCATACATCATTCCCAAGTCGCTACCACAATCAACTTCCAACTTATTAGAATTTTTATCGACCAAGGGTTTGACAGTAGAAACTACCTCGTCAATTAAATTAACCGGATTGAAAGTTTCTAAGTAAAGTTCCATCCGCCCTGCTTCAATTTTAGAAATATCTAGAATGTCGCTAATTAAAGATAGCAAGTGTTTGCCCGCTGTTTGAATTTTTTCCAAGTCGGGGATAAAATCTTCACAGCCTAAATCCTCGGCGTCTTCTTTGAGCATATCGCTGTAACCAATAATCGCGTTGAGGGGAGTTCGCAATTCGTGGCTCATATTAGCTAAAAAGGCGCTTTTGGCTTGGTTTGCAGCTTGAGCGGTTTGAGCGACTTTTTGGAATTCTTCTGCTAATTTGCGCTGGGTAATATCTTCGGCAATACCGACGATTCGGTAAATTTCTCCGGTTTGGCTGCGGACTGGAAAAGCCCGATCGCGCACCCAGCAAACTGAACCTTCCGTTGGCGTAGCCCCCGTATGGGATCGCACTACCCGATACTCCTCATCATAATCGCCCCGCACCTGTTTCGCAAAAGCAGCCTTGACGCGATCGAGATCCTCCGGGTGAATAGCATCCCAAAAAGCCTCCGGTTCTGACTGCAAACTCTGACAGCTCAAATTCCATATTTTTTCGCAAGCAGGGCTCACATAAACTAGCTGTTTTTGATTAGGTTCTCTAATCCAAAATACCTCATGAATATTTTCTGCCAACTGGCGAAACCGCTCCTCGCTAGCCCGCAACTTCTGCACAGCACTGTGAAATTCAGTCACATCTTGAATCAGCGATGCCACCCCAATGATCCTGCCATCAGCATCAACCAAAGTCGTATTGTACCACTCGCACAGAATTATTTTGCCGTCTTTTCTGATGTTCTCGTTAAGGCTGGTAACTCCTCCTTTATTAGTGAGCAAAGTTATAGATAGTTGCCTGACATACTCCTTACCACTTTCAGGAACGATTAGATCGACTCCGTGGCGTCCGATAGCTTCCAAGCGGTTGTATCCAAAAATTCTTTCTGCTGACAAATTCCATTCCGCTACTTCAAAGTTTAGATCCCATTCAATCGCTCCCAAAGGAGTTTGGTGAAGATGGAGAGCCAGTTTCTGCTGCGAGTTTTTCAGAGAAATAATTAATTCATTTTTGTCGGAGATCGCAGATTCTACCCGATCTTCGAGAGTAGTAAACGCCTCTTCCAATTGACCAGCCATCGTATTAAAAGAGCGAGCCAGGACACCCACCTCATCCTCCCGCTCTACAGACGCCATCAAGCGGGGATCTACCGCCATCCCGTCCCATTCTCCCCGCGACAAAGCCTCCGCAGCCTTGCTCAGACGCTGAATCGGTACAACAATCCACCTAGAAGTCAGAGCGCCAATTGCCGTTGCCAGCACCAAAGCACCCAGACACATCACCACAGTATAGCGAGTGTTGGCATTAATCCTTTCCATAAAATCGGCTTCAGGAATCGCCACCACAATCAACCAATCGAGGCCCCTGCTGTCTGAGAGTGGCGTCACCTGTAGAAATTGTCGTTGACCGTCGATGGTAAAATCTAACTGGCGAGAGCTGTCAATTTTGTGCAAATCTCCGAAGCGTTCTGTCAAATACCGGGCGGTCGATCGAATTAGAAGATTCTTGCTGCTCGTTGCCACAATTCGTTTCGGAACGCCGTTGCTAACAATAAATGGCGGTTCCAGAGTAGAAGTAGCCACTAATTGCCCCGACCTTTCTACAATAAAAGTCTGTCCTGAACGGCCAATTTTTAGAGTTTCCAAGAATTGATTTAGCTTGGAAAGTGCCAAATCAGAACCCAGGATGCCAATCAGTTTTCCATCCTCGCCATAAACTGGTTGAGCCGCCGTAATCGCTAGTTTGGGTGCGTCAAAATAAGTATAAATTTTACTCCAAGTCGGTTTCCCTGCCTGCACCGGAGCTATGTACCAAGGTCGGACGCGGGGGTCGTAGTTGAGAGTAGTTTTTAATAGCTTGGTTGGTTCCCCAAACTCGGACGGTGCGTAGCTTTGAAAGTTATAGCCAGTAGACTGATTAGAAATTTGAACTTGCAACTTGCCGTCGTCGAGGCGTTCAACTCCAATAAAATCTTTTTGTTGAGAGGCGAATTGAATGTAGCTAATTTTATCAAAGGTTTTGATTTGTTGGGAGAAGTAGCGTTGCAAATTATCAGCATCCTGCACGTTCAAAATGCCGAGACGGATGGCATCGAGATTGAGCTGATTGATTTGGTGGGGTGTTTTGAGATAAGTATAAATATGTTGCTGGATACGCGATGTGACTTCTCCCCGCAGTTGCGCGGCAACATCGTTGACGGCTATGCGCCCGTTCCGTAGCGACAGCCACCCCGTCAACCCTACCGCAGCGAAAGTCTGGAGGGCAAAAGGCACAACAAGGACGATGCGAATTGGCAGTTTGCCCGACATTTTTAAAATCGGGTCGGTCAGATATTTGATTGGCATGGTAAAGCAGAACGATTATGAACCCACAACATTCGGGTCAAGTACAACCTGATGAGCGCAGATTTTGAAGTTGAGAGGGTTTTAGTAGGCAAAGTGCTGTTAATAACTCGGACTCTGCTGCTGGCAACTGAATATTCAACGACTGCCACCGCCATCTTAGCGCGATCGGGAGCTTTGGGAACATTGGCGATCGAGATGAATGCAGTATCAATCCTCCATGCACTCTATAGCAATCCTAAATCATTATCAAGACTAGGATACAATTATATGCAATACTTGATTGTGACAATAAAAAGATGAAT